>DASZVW010000762.1:0-16748 GCA_035546895.1 Polyangia bacterium | reverse complement strand
CGCCGCCACCCGCGCCCGCCACGCCCATCATCCCGCCAGCCCCGGCGGCGCCGCCCATCCCGATCGCGCCCCCCATTCCGGTCGCCCCGCCCGCGCCCGTGCCCGTCGCCCCGCCCGTGCCGGTCGCCCCGCCCGTGCCGGTCGCGCCGCCCGCGCCCGTCGCGCCGCCCGTGCCGTAGCCGGGGTTGCAGTCGGTGAGCGAGAGCGTGACCGACTGGCCCGCGGCCAGGGTGAGATAGGAGATGGTCTGCCCGGCGTAGCTCTCCGCGCCGGGCGTGCAGAGCCCGGTGACCGGGACCGTGGCCGCCTGGGCGACGCTGACGGTGAGCGACGCCGACGGCGTGATGGTGGCCGTCACGCCCGAGGCGTTGAACGTCATCCGGTCCTGAACGCGGGCGGCGAGCTGGTCCATCGTCGGCGTCACGATCGGGAAGGTCTCCAGCGCGGCGTACTTGTTCAAGGCGGCGGTCAGCAGATCGGAGAGCAGGCTGTCTCCCTGCCCGTCGTAATCGCGCGTGTTGGCCTGGTGGAACATCCAGGGGTCGTTGTCGCCGTTCAGCAGGTACTGCACGAGATCGTCGCTGGTCTGGGCGATCATCGTCGGGTAGTCGACCGCGGCGCCCTTGGTGACCGTCGCCTCGTACTCGGGGATCCACTCCGCCGGCTGGGAGACGTCGTAGTCGAGGTTGGTCGGGATGCGCGGGATCTCCAGCACCGACGGCTGGAGCGCGTTGGGGAGGCCGGCGTTGGGCGTCGGGTTGTCCTGCCCGGCGACGGAGGTGTCGCTCACGATCTGCCGGATCCCGGCGTCGCGGAGCGCCATCATGGCGTCGGCGCTGCCGAGCCCGGAGATGCTGGGGGTGACGGCGTTGACCGTCGCGTAGGGCTGAAGGCCCAGGCTCTTGAGGTAGGCGTCGTTGCGCGTGAACTCGGTCAGCACGTCGGCGTAGCTGAGCCCGTCGAGGATCGGGTGGTCCCAGGAGTGGTTGATCCAGGAGAAGGTCGGCCCCAGCGCCATCGCCTTGGCGGTCAGCGGATCGCCGGGCATCGACTGCGACCCCTGCCCGTTCACCGCCCAGGCGAGCCGGAGCGCCGCCGTCAGCGGCTGCGCCTGCATCTTGGCCTGCCAGTCGGCCAGCGCCTGCAGGTCGGCGTCGGTGATCCGGTAGGTGCCGCCGGTGTAGATGCTGCTGGCCAGGAAGAAGTCGTCGATCTGGGGGACGGCGTAGACGTGGCGCTCGCCGACGAAGAGGCCGCGCGTCGCCCAGTCGACGACGCCGTAGGCGAGCTGGAGGTACGGCGTCAGGTAGTAGGCCTGCGCGAAGGTGAGCGCCAGCGCCTCGCGCCCGTCCGCGTACTTGATGGTGACGCCGTAGACGTTGCCGGCGGCGTCGGTGAGCAGCGGCGTCACGGTGTCGGCGGTCGAGAGCACCGTCGCCGGATAGGCCCACCCGTCGGTCATGACGATCGGGTTGGCGCAGTTGGCGCCCACGAACACGGCGCCGCCGGCCGCCGTGCAGGTCAGCGTCACCGGCGTCTGCTGCGGATCGACGTCGCCGTTGTCGGCCAGGTCGTACATCGCGGTGGGCGAGGTGTAGAGCGAGACGCGGCGGACGTTGAAGGCCGCCTCGTAGTTCTCCAGCGCCGTCCACTCGTCGGTGGTGAAGGCGCTGCCGGTCGAGGTCTGCAGCCCCCCCAGATCGAGGAAGACGGCGTCGTACTTGCCGTGCGTCCCGCTGGCCAGGCTGTCGGCGGTCAGCGCCGGGCCGGTCGTCGCGTTGAGCACGTCGAACGGCGCGCCCAGGTACTGGAGCGTCCTCGAGATGGCGGTGTAGGCCGCGTCGGTGCCGTCGGTGGTGATCACCAGCGCGCGGGCGTCGACCACCGCGCCGGCCAGCGGCGCCGCCTCGGCCTGCGGCGGGGCGTGCACCACCGCGCCGAACGCGCGCGGGCGGGCGAAGGCGACGCGCGCCCGCGGCGCCGGCTGGACGTGCCGCTCCTGGGCCACCACCGGCCCGCCGCGCCCCGCGTCGGCCGCCCCGTTACATCCCGCCAGGCCCGCCAAGAGACCGCCCGCCACCGCCACCGACCAACCGCCAAGATAACTTTTCACCGCCGTCCTCTCCTGCAAGGCCGCCAACAGGACCGGCGGACCGAATCGGAGTCGACAGCAGATCCCGTGCCGTCCGATCGGCGCGGATTTCGGGCCCCACCGCTACCGTTCGGTGTCGGCGGCCGGCCTAGGGGAGATGTCCGGGCCCCACCCCGGCGCGGGGCCCGCCGGGCGGCGCCTTACGGCTTGAGCTTGAGGTTCTTGCGGATGCGCGCCACGGGCTCGTCGGTGTCGGGGACGAACGGGCGGCCGGTGATGAGCTCGCAGAGCTGGATGTAGCGGCGGGCCGCCTCGACGCGCAGGTCGTCGGAGAGCTTGGGCGCCGGCCCCTCGCCCTTGAAGCCCAGGTCGACCAGCGCGCGGCGGACGTACTCCTTGTCGAGCCCGCGCGGCTCCTCGCCCTTGGCGAAGCGCGCTTCGTAGTCGTCGGCGTACCAGTAGCGCGACGAGTCGGGGGTGTGGATCTCGTCGATGAAGCAGAGCGTGCCGTCGGGGCGGCGCCCGATCTCGTACTTGGTGTCCACCAGGATGAGCCCGCGCCGCAGCGCCTCGACCTGGCCGAAGGCGAACACGCGCGCGCACATGTCGGCCGCCTTGTCGAAGTCCTGGGCGCTGATCTTTCCCATGGCCAGGATCTCGGCCCGCGAGGCCGACACGTCGTGCTCGCCCTGGGGCGCCTTGGTCGACGGCGTGAGGATCGCCTTGGGGAGCTTCTGGTTCTTCTTCATCCCCTCGGGGAGATCGTGCCCGCAGAAGCTGCGCGCCCCGTTCTTGTAGGCGGTCCAGATCGACGTCGAGGTCACGCCGGTCATGTAGGCCCGCATGATGAGCTCGACCGGGAGCAGCTCGCACTCGCGGGCCACCGTGACCGCCGGATCGGGGACGCTGATGACGTGGTTGGGGACCAGGTCGGCGGTGGCCTCGAACCAGAACGAGGCCATCTGGTTCAGCACCTGCCCCTTGAAGGGGATGGTCCCCAGCACGACGTCGAAGGCGCTGATGCGATCACTGGCGATCAGCGTCCGCTTGCCGTCGCGCACGTAGCAGTCGCGCACCTTCCCCTCGTACTTCTCGCCCAGCTCGGGGAAGTCGGTCGATTCCAGGGTCTTGGTGAGCTGCGCGCGCAGCACCTTCTCGTCGATCGATTGGCTCATTGCGGGGCTCCTGATGGCTCTTGGTCTGCGAGCGCGCGATCGATGATCGCGCCGGTGTGGCGGAGGTGGTGGCCGAGGTCGAAGGCGCGGTCGATCTCCGCGGCGGAGAGCTTGGCCGCGATGTCGGGGTCGGCGGCCAGCAGCGCGCGGAAGCTCCCCTCGCCGGCCACGGCGCGGAGCGCGTTGCGCTGGACCAGCTCGTAGCCGGCCTGGCGCGCCATCCCCTTGCGGACGAGCTGCAGCATGACCGCCTCGCTGAAGAAGAGGCCGCCCGAGAGCTCCAGGTTGCGCTTCATCCGCTCGGCGTTGACCACCAGGCCGTCGACCAGGCCGGCGGCGCGGCGGACCGCGAAGTCGCAGAGGCCGGTGGCGTCGGGGCCGATCACCCGCTCGACCGAGGAGTGCGAGATGTCGCGCTCGTGCCAGAGCGCCACGTCCTCGGCGGCGGCGGCGGCGTACGAGCGGAGCAGCCGCGCGATGCCGCACAGGTTCTCCGACAGGATGGGGTTCTTCTTGTGGGGCATCGCCGAGGAGCCCTTCTGCCCCTTGCCGAACGCCTCCGTCGCCTCGCCGACCTCGGTGCGCTGCCAGTGGCGGACGGTGACGCCCAGGCGGTCGAGCGCGTTGCCGATCCGGGCCAGCGCCGCGAAGTAGGCGGCGTGGCGATCGCGGGCCACGATCTGGGTGGGGACGGTCTCCGGCGAGAGGCCCAGCGTCGCCAGCGCCTTGCTCTCGATGGCCGGCTCGAGGTTGGCGTAGGTGCCGACCGCGCCGGCGATCTTGCCGACCGCGATCTCCCGGCGCGCGGCCACCAGCGTGGCGCGCGCGCGCCCCAGCTCGGCGTAGAAGCCGGCGAACACCAGCCCGGCGGTGATCGGCTCGGCGTGGATGCCGTGCGAGCGGCCGATGGCCGGCGTGGCCCGGTGCTCCAGCGCGCGGCGGCGGCAAGCGGCGCGCAGCAGGTCGACGCCGCCCAGTATTTGATCCGCCGCCTCGACCAGCGTGATGGCCAGCGCGGCGTCGAGCACGTCGGAGGAGGTCATCCCCAGGTGCAGCCAGCGCGCCGGCTCGCCGGCCAGCTCCTCGACGTGGGTCAGGAAGGCGATGACGTCGTGGCGGGTCCGCTCCTCGTGCTCCAGGATGCGGGCCGGATCGAGCTTCCCCTCGGCCTTGGCGCGCACGGCGGCGGCGGTGCCGGCGGGGACGCTGCCGGCGGCCTCCATCTCGGCGCAGGCGCTGAGCTCGACCTTCAACCAGGTCTCGTAGCGGTGGCGGTCGGACCACAGCTCGGCCAGCTCCGGGCGCGTGTAGCGGGAGATCATGCGCTTGGGTCTTCTAACGAAATCGGGTCAGCCGTTCAAGGCAGGAGCACGGTCGACCCGGTGGTCTTGCGCCCCTCGAGGTCGCGGTGGGCCTGCGCCGCGTCGCGCAGCGGGTAGGTCTGGCCGATCTCGATCCGGACCGCCCCCCGCCCCACCAGGTCGAACAGCCGGCCCGCCGACTGGACCAGGTCGCCGCGGGTCGCCAGGTAGTGGCTGAACGACGGCCGGGTGAGGAACAGCGACCCGCCGGCCGAGAGCCGCGCCAGATCGAGCGGCGGGACCACGCCCGAGGCCTGGCCGAACAGCACCAGCATCCCGCGCGGCGCCAGGCAGGCCAGCGAGGCGTCGAAGGTGTCCTTGCCGATGGCGTCGAACACCGCCCGCGCCCCGGCGCCGCCGGTCAGCTCCTTGACCCGCGCGACCAGGTCCTCGCTCTTGAGGTCGACCACCTCGTCGCAGCCGTTCTGGCGCGCGCGGGCCACCTTCTCTTCGCCGCCCGCGGTGCCGATCACCCGCAGGCCGAGCGCCTGCGCCCACTGGCAGGCGATGCTGCCCACGCCGCCGGCCGCGGCGTGAAAGACGATGGTGTCGCCGCGGGCCACCCGCGCGCAGCGCAGGAGCAGGTACTCGGCGGTCATCCCCTTGAGCATCATCGCCGCCGCCGTGCGGTCGTCGATCCCCCCCGGCAGCCGGACCAGCCGGTCCGCCGGGCAGAGGCGCGTCTCGGCGTAGGCGCCGTTCAGGCCCGCGTAGGCGACCCGGTCGCCGATGGAGAGCTCGGTGACCCCGGGGCCGAGGGCCTCCACGATGCCCGCCCCCTCCTGCCCCGGCGTGAACGGCAGGCTGGGCGCCTTGTAGAGCCCGGTCCGAAAATAGACGTCGATGTAGTTGAGGCCGATCGCGGTCTGGCGGATGCGGACCTGACCGGGGCCGGGCGCGGCCTCGGGGACGGACTCGAACCGGAGCTGCTCCGGGCCTCCCAGCTCATGGACCACGATCGCGTTCGGCATGGCGCCCCGATATACCGCGAGTTGCCCGGCGCGCCAGCGGCAAAGCGCCGGCAAATTTTCGCGCGTCAGCCGAGGCCGAACAGCGCGCGCAGCTTGGTGGCCGCGCGGTGGCCGCCGCCGGCGCGGCGCGGGGCCACGAACACCGTGTCGTCGCCGGCCAGCGTCCCCATCACCTCGGCGAGGCCCGCCTCGTCGAGCGCGCGCGCCACGGTGGCGGCGGCGCTGGCCTTGGTCCGCACGATCACCAGCGCGCCGTTGCTCTCCACGCCGTCGACCAGCCGGCGCACCGGCTCGAGCGGCAGCGCGCCGCCGTTCCCCTCGACCAGGTAGCGCGGCCCCTCGGGGCCCACCGCCCGGCGCACACCGAGGGCCGCCATGTCGCGCGAGAGCGTGGCCTGCGAGGCCCGGATCCCCCGCGCGCTCAGGCGCCGCCGGAGCTCCCCCTGGCTGGCCACCGGGCGCCCGCTCAGGATCTCCCGGATGGCGTCGCGCCGTCTATCTGTATCGGATTGTTTCATGGCACGATCGCGTGGACGGAGTGCGGCTTGGCCGCACGGAGTCCTTCGCGGGAGGGCACGGGAACCCTTTGAGGGTTCACGTTACCAACGTCCCGACGCCGCGGTCGGTGAACAGCTCCGCCACCACGCTGTGGGGGGCGCGGCCGTCGACGATATGCACGGCGCGCACGCCGCCCGAGAGCGCCTGCAGCACCGCTTGGGCCTTGACGTGCATCCCACCCTTGATGCTCTTGCCGAGCCGCGACTCGAGGTCCGCGGCCCTGATCTCGGTCAACAGGTTCCCCTGGTCGTCGAGGATCCCGGCCACGTCGGTGAGGAAGATGAGCCGCTCGGCGCCGCAGGCGGAGGCGATCTCGCCGGCCGCCACGTCGGCGTTGATGTTGTAGCTGGCGCCGTCGAGCCCGAAGCCGACCGGCGAGATGACCGGCATGTAGCCGCGCTCGAGGAACATGTCGAGCAGGTCGGCGTTGACCGCGTCGATCTCGCCGACGAACCCCAGGTCGGGCTTCCCGGGCGCCGGCTTCAGCTTGGAGGCGACCAGCAGCCGCCCGTCCTTGCCCGAGAGCCCGATGGCGTTCCCCCCCAGGCTGTTGATGAGGCCGACGATCTCGGTGTTGATCCGCCCGGTCAACACCATCTCCACCACCCGCACCTCCTCGGCGCCGGTGATCCGCTGGCCGTCGGCGAACTCCGACTTGCGCCCCATCTTCTCCAGCGTCTTGGTGATCTCCGGCCCGCCGCCATGGACGATCACCGGCCGCAGCCCGGCCGACTGCAGCAGCACCATCTCCTCGGCGAAGCTGCGCTTGAGCGCCGGATCGATCATCGCCGCGCCGCCGTACTTGATGACCGCCCGCTTGCCGGCGAACTTGCGGATGTAGCTGAGCGACTCGACGATGAGCGGCCGGTTGACCCCGCCCGGCGCGCGCTTGCCGGCGTCGCCGGCGCTGGCGGCGCTCGGCCCCGCGTAGTACTCGGCGTTGATCTTCACGTAGTCGAAGGTCAGGTCGCAGCCGAGAGCGCGCGCCGAGGCCTTCCCCAGCCCCAGGTCCATCCGGGCGGTGATCTCCGCCGACCGCATCCGCGCCGAGAGGTCGTCCTTGTCGAAGGCCACCGGTCCGCCGTCGCCGTAGACGCGGACCCCCTGCACGTCGAGGGTGACGCCGGCGGGATCGACCGCCAGCCCGCGGGCGCCGATGCGCGCCCCCAGCGCGGCCAGGATCCGCCCCCACGACGGATCGCCGCCGAAGATCCCCGCCTTCACCAGGCTGCCGCCCGCCACCGCGCGCGCCAGATCGCGCGCCGTCTCCCGGTCGGGCGCCCCGGCCACGTCGACCACGAACAGCTTGCTCGCCCCCTCGCCGTCGGCGGCGATCGCCCGGGCCAGCTCGGCGCAGAGCTCGGTCAAGGTCGCCTGCAGCGTCTTCTCGGCGGCTGTCCCCGGCTCGATGGCCGGCGCCCCGGCGGCGCCGTTGGCCAGCGCGATCACCGTGTCGTTGGTCGACATGTCGCCGTCGACGGTGATGGTGTTGAACGTCTCGTCGACGGCGGCGGCCAGCGCCCGCTGCAGCGTCGCCGGCGCCACGCGGGCGTCGGTGGTGATGAAGCAGAGCATGGTCGCCATCTGGGGGTGGATCATCCCCGACCCCTTGGCGATGGCGGCGAAGCGGACGGTCTTGCCGCCGAGATCGATCTCCCGGAAGGCGAGCTTGGTGCGCAGGTCGGTGGTCCGGATGGCCTCCGCCGCGGCCGCCACGTCGTCGCCCAGCGCGGCGACCAGCGCGGGCGCCGCCGCCGCAATCCGCTCGGCCGGCAGCCGGATGCCGATCCCGCCCGTGGAGGCGGTCAGGACGTCCTCGGCCGGGACGCCCAGCGCCTTGGCGACCGCCGCCGCCACCGCCCGCTCGTCGGCCGCGCCGACCGGGCCGGTGAGCGCGTTGGCGTTGCCGCTGTTGGCCACGATGGCGCGGATGCCGGCGGCCGGCAGCCGGGTGGCGGTGTAACGCACCGGCGCCGCGCACATCTTGTTGACGGTGAGGACCCCGGCCGCCGCGCAGGGGATCTCGGAGGCGACGAGCGCCACGTCCTTGCGGGCGCCGCCCGCCTCCTTCACGCCCGCGGCCACGGCGCCGAAGCGGAAGCCGATCGGGGGGGCGAAGCTCTTGCTGCCGGTCGTCTTGCTGTCGCTCAAGGTGCGGTCCCTCCCAGGAGATCGAGGCCCGCCGTCTCGGCCAGGCCGAACATCAGGTTGGCGTTCTGGAGCGCCTGCCCGGCGGCCCCCTTGACCAGGTTGTCGATGGCGGCGAAGCCGATGGCCACGCCGCGGTCGGGATCGGCGTCCGCCGCCATGAGCACCCGGTTGGTCCCCACCACGGCGTGCAGCCGGACCGCCTCCGGCCGGGTCGCGCGCAGGAACGGCCGGTCGGCCACGAAGGCCTTGATGGCCGCCGCGGCGTCGGCGCCGGTCTTCCCCGGCAGGAGGCGCCCGTAGACGGTGGCCAGGATCCCGCGCCGGACCGGCAGGTAGTACGGCGTGAAGGTGA
Organism: Polyangia bacterium; assembly: GCA_035546895.1. Lineage (GTDB taxonomy): Bacteria > Myxococcota_A > Polyangia > Fen-1088 > Fen-1088 > JADGRB01. Next base: position 8,088 of record DASZVW010000762.1, on the reverse strand, counting down.
CCCGCAGCGCGCCCGCGCCCGCCAGCGCCAGGGTCCGCTCGATCTCCGGCGTGTGCTGGTGCTTGAGCACCTTGTAGGCGCGGAAGTCGCCGTCCAGCTCGCTGAAGGACAGCTCCTCGGTCGCCTTGCGGCCGGCGCCGGTCATCCCGCTCTTGGCGTCGATGACGATCCCCTCCTTGGCGATGACGCCGCCGCGCAAGAGGGCCAGCGTGGCCAGCGTGCTGGCGGTGGCGTAGCAGCCGGGGTTGGAGACCAGCCGGGCCTGCCGCAGCTCGCCCGCGACGGCCGCCTCCGGCATGGCGTAGCAGGCGAGCTTGAGGAGATCGGGCCGTGGGTGGGCGAACCCGTACCAGCGTGGATATTCATCCGCCGCCAGCCGGAAGGCCCCCGAGAGGTCGACCACCCGCACCCCCGCCTCCAGCGCCTGCGCGGCCAGCTCCAGCGAGGCCTCGGCCGGCGTGCAGAGGAAGACCACGTCCAGCCCCGCCATCGCCGCGGCCGCCTCCGCCTGGGGGCGGATCCGCAGCGACGCCGACGGACCGGCGAACGGCAGCCGGTCGCCGAGCAGGTCGCCGGCCCACTTGTCGCTCACCGCCAGCGCGAGCGCGAAGCGCGGGTGGCCGGCCAGGAGACGCCCGAGCTCCATCCCCGAGTACCCGGAGACGCCGACGACGCCGGCCCGCACGGTGGATGCTTCATTCGCCATGTGGATAGTTATTCATAGCGCGGGCGCCGGCACAAGCGACAATTTCACCCGCCGACCGGCCCGCGCGCGCCCACTCGGGCTTCAAGGGGCGGTCGGCGGAAGCGACATGCCGTGCAGACAGACCTTCCTGAACGTCTCGAGCGAGAACTCGACCTGGCGCCCGTGGGCGTCGGTCTCCGAGACGTCGAGGGTCGCCCGGCCGACCGGCGCGCCGTGAGTATTGCTGCTGACGACCAGGTAGTGGCGTCCGGCCACCATGGCGATCGGCAGCTCGAGCGCGGACACGTTCGCGGTCACGGGATCATACCGGCCACCGTTACCCCAGTGGGTCGGCGTGGTCACGACGTGGCAGCCCGGCAGGAGCTCGAAGGCGCCGCCCAGCTCGCTGACGTCGCGGCCGTCGACGGCGGCCACGTACCCGCCCAGCGGGGCCACCTGGTCGAGGCCCGGCCGGGCCGGCAGGTCGTAGAGCGGTACGCCGCGCTCGGTCTCCATGATGCAGCCCGCCCCGCCGAGCAGCGCGAGCAGCAGGAGCCCGCTAGCCGGTGTGCCCAAAGCCGCCGTCCCCCCGCGCCGTGCCCGAGAGCTCGGCGACCTCCTCCAGGTCGGCCACCACCACCGGCGCGATCACCAGCTGCGCGACGCGCTCCCCCGGCTGCACGACGTACGGCTCGCTCCCCAGGTTGACGAGCAGGACCATCACCTCGCCGCGGTAGTCGCTGTCGATCGTGCCCGGCGCGTTGGGGAGCCCGATGCCGAACTTGCGGGCCAGCCCCGACCGCGGGCGGACCTGCCCCTCGAACCCGGGCGGGATCTCGAACGCCAGCCCGGTGGGGACCGCCGCGCGCCCGCCGGGCGGCAGCGCGATCGGCCCCTCGGCGGCCGAGGCCAGGTCGAGCCCGGCCGCCCCCGCCGACATGTAGCGCGGCGCCAGCGCCCCCGGCCGCAGCTTCACGAACCGGACCCGCGGCGCCGACGACGCCATCGCTTTACGCCGAGGCGGTGCGGAAGTTGTGGACCACGTCCGGGGTCTTCCCCAGCGTCTCGCGCCGCGAGAGGCGGATCTTGCCGGTGGCGCGGTCGATGCCGATCACCTTCACCAGCATCTCGTCCCCCTCCTTGCAGATGTCCTGCACGGCGCGGACGCGCTTCTCGTCGAGCTCGCTGATGTGCACCAGGCCGTCGGTGCCGGGGAGGATCTCCACGAAGGCGCCGAAGTCGGCCAGCCGCTTGACGACGCCCATGTAGAACTCGCCCATCTCCGGCTCGGTGGTGAGCCCCTTGATGATGTCGATCGCCTTCTTGACCGCGATCCCGTCGGGCGAGGCGATGTGCACGGTGCCGTCGTCCTCGACCTCGATCGCCACGCCGGTCTGCGCGGTGATGCCGCGGATGGTCTTGCCGCCCGGGCCGATGATCTCTCGGATCTGGTCCGGCTTGACCTGCAGCGTGTGGATGCGCGGCGCGTACTTCGAGAGGTCCTCGCGCGGCGCGGCCAGCGCCTCGGCCATCTTGCCGAGGATGAACATCCGGCCGTCGCGCGCCTGGCGCAGCGCCGTTTCGAGGATCTCGCGGGTCAGCCCCTGGATCTTGATGTCCATCTGCACGGCGGTGACGCCGGTCTTGGTGCCGCAGATCTTGAAGTCCATGTCGCCGAGGTGGTCCTCGTCGCCCAGGATGTCCGAGAGGACGGCGACCCGGTCGCCCTCCTTGATGAGCCCCATGGCGATGCCGGCCACCGGCGTCTTGATGGGGACGCCGCCGTCCATCAGCGACAGGATGCCGCCGCACACCGAGGCCATCGACGAGCTGCCGTTCGACTCCAGGATCTCCGACACGATGCGGATCGTGTAGGGGAAGTCCTTCTCCGTCGGCAGCACGCGGGCGATGGCCCGCTCGGCCAGGTGGCCGTGGCCGACCTCGCGCCGGCTGGCGCCGCGCAGGGGCTTGGTCTCGCCCGTCGAGAAGGGCGGGAAGTTGTAGTGGAGCAGGAAGCGCTTGTCGACGTTGCCGGTGAGCGCCTCGATGTGCTGCGCGTCCTGGCTGGTGCCGAGCGTGGTGGTGACCAGCGCCTGCGTCTCGCCGCGGGTGAACAGCGCCGAGCCGTGCGTGCGCGGCAGGACGCCGGCCTCGCAGGTGATCTGGCGGATGTCGCTGGTGGCGCGCCCGTCGATGCGGCGGCCGGTGTTGAGCACCAGCTCGCGCAGGTGCTTCTTCTTGGCCGACTCGAACGCCTCGCCGACCTCGGCGCCGCGCTCCGGGAAGACCTCGGCCAGCGCCGTCTTGGTCTCGCTGCCGGCCGCGTCGAGCGCCGCGTAGCGCTCGTGCTTCTCGCGGATGGCCATCGCGGCCTCGATCTTCTGGTTGGCCAGCTGCCCCACCTTGGCCACGATCTCCGGGTCCTTGGCCGGCGGCACGAACTCGCGCTTGGCCTTGCCGACCGCCGCCCGCAGCTTGTCCTGCAGGTCGATGAGCGGCTGCGCCTCCTTGTGCGCGAACATGAGCGCGTCGACGATGACGTCCTCGCTCACCTCGGCGCATCCCCCCTCGACCATCACGATGGCGTCGCGGCTGCAGGCGACGACCAGGTCCAGCTCGGACTTCTCGCGCTGGGCGAAGGTCGGGTTGATGACCATCTGCCCGTCGATGCGGCCGACGCGCACGCCAGCGTAGGGCCCCGCCCAGGGGATGTCCGACAGGTGCAGCGCCGACGAGGCGCCGGTCATCGCCAGCACGTCGGAGGCGTTCTCGCGGTCGGTGGAGACCACCATGGCGATCACCTGGGTGTCGAAGCGCCACCCTTTGGGGAACAGCGGCCGCGACGGGCGGTCGATGAGGCGCGAGGTGAGCACCTCGACCTCGGTCATGCGCCCCTCGCGCTTGAAGTAGCCGCCCGGGATTCGCCCGGCGGCGGAGGTCTTCTCGAGGTAGTCGACCGTCAGCGGCATGAAGTCGACGCCCGGGCGCACGCCCATGGAGGCGACCGCCGTCACCAGCACCATCGTGTCGCCGTAACGAACGACGACCGCGCCGTCGGCCTGCTTTGCCATGCGGCCGGTCTCGATGCTGAGCTCCTTGCCGCCGAAGTTGACGCCTTCACGTACGAACATGTGATCTCCTGTCTGTGGTCCCTGCAGCAATGAAATCGGTGCGCAGGGGCGGCGTCGGCACGCACGAACGCGCGCGACGTCGCCCGGGCGACCACGCACCCGCGTGGCCGCTCTGCGCGTGTCGCGACGCTCTACTTGCGGATGCCGAGCGACTGGATGACGGCCCGATAGCGGTCGACGTTCTTGGACTTCAGGTAGTCCAAGAGGCGGCGGCGCTGGCCGACCAGCATCAGGAGGCCACGGCGTGAGTGGTGATCCTTCACGTGGGCCTTGAAGTGCTCGGTGAGGTACGAGATCCGCTCCGAAAGGAGGGCGATCTGGACTTCGGGGGAACCGGTGTCACCCGGCTTCCGCGCGAACTTCTGAACGACTGCCGATTTACGTTCTGCTGCGAGAGACATTTACGATCTTCTTTTCTTTGAGGTGATTCAATGTCCTACATTATCGAGCCGACGTCAACGTAAGTTGGCCGGCGCGGCCGGGTTTTTCGCCGTCGGGGCCGAGCCCGGGACCAGGAAGACGCGCAGCGTCCGCACCAGCCCGTCCGGGCGCGGCGCGGCGACCGCGACGAGCTCGCCGGCCGGATCGACCAGGCAGACGCGCGCCGCGGCCGAGCCGCCGGTGGCCTCCGCCCAGCCGACGCGCTGGCCGGCGCGCAGCGCGCGCGCGACCGCCTCGGCCACCGGGACCTGCGGCAGATGGCGGAGCGCGGCGGTCAGGCTGACCAGCGGCACCGGCGCGCCCGCGCCCGCCAGAGCATCCAGGATGGCGGCCAGCGGCCGGGCCTCGGCGAGCGAGAACGGCCCCGAGCGGGTCCGCCGCAGCGCCGTCACGTGCGCGCCCACCTCGAGCGCCCGCCCCAGATCGCGGGCCAGCGCCCGCACGTAGGTCCCCTTCGAGCAGTGGACGCGCAGCCGGACGTCGCCGGGGCCGCCGAACCCGACCAGCTCGAGCGCGTGGATGGTCACCGCCCGCGGCGCCGCCTCGATCGGCGTGCCGGCGCGCGCGTAGTCGTAGAGCGGCCGCCCGTCGCGCTTGATGGCCGCGAACGCCGGCGGGACCTGCGTGATGTCGCCGCGAAACCGGTCGAGCGCCGCGCGCACGGCCGCCTCGCCGACCGCCGAGGCGTCGCGGGTGGCGGTCGGCGTGCCGGCGGCGTCGTCGGTGTCGGTCTCCACGCCCAAGCGGACGGTGACCTCGTACTCCTTATCGGCGTCGAGCAGGAACGGCGCCAGCTTGGTCGCCTCGCCCAGGCAGACCGGCAGCACGCCGGAGGCGAGCGGATCGAGCGTCCCGCCGTGCCCCACCCGCCGCACGCCGGCCGCGCGCCGGATCTGACGGACCACCGTGAAAGACGTGGGGCCGACCGGCTTGTCGACCACCAGGACCGCGTCGGAGACCAGCGCTAGTCCTCGTCGTCCGAGCCGCCGTCGCCCGGCTCCGCCGCTCCCGCGGCCGGCTCTATCTCGCGCAGGATCTGCTCGACGCGCGCGGCCTGCTCGAACACCTTGTCGACCTCGAAGGTGACGGCCGGCGCCACCTTCATCCGCAGCCGGCGGGCGATCGCCTGGCGGAAGTAGCCGCTCGCGTGATCGAGCCCGGCGCGCACCCGATCCATGGCGGCCTCGTCGAGGCCGTGCACGGTGAAGAAGGCGCGCGCGTGGCGGAGATCGCCGGAGACGCGCACGTGGGTCACGGTGATGAGGCCGGCGCCGCGCACGCGCGGGTCCTTGATCTCGTCGCGCGCCAGCGTCTCGCCCAGGATGGCCCGCACCTCGCCCGCCACGCGCTCGATCCGCTGCGACACCCTACCCCTCCCAGTGCGTGAAGTCGGGGCCGTTGAGCGCGCCGCCGCCGAAGTCCTGCAGCTCGTGCTCGTCCTGGGCGACGGGCGCGTGGTCGCGCACGAAGCGCAGCACCTCGTCGATCGCCGACTCGGTGAAGCGGCGGTCCGGCCCCACCAGCGTGAGGCCGAGGACGGCGCGGTTCCAGACGTCGGGCGCCTCCACCTCGGCGATCGAGACGTTGAACTTCTGCCGCACCTGGTCCTTGAGCCGCTTGACCACCGAGCGCTTGTCCTTGAGCGACCGCGCCGCGGCCAGCACCAGGGTGACCCGCGCGATGGCGACGGTCATCGCGCGGTCAACCTCTGAGTCAGGACGCCTTCGGCGCGTCCAGGGTGGCGGCGATGGTCTCGATCTCGAACGCCTCGATGACGTCGCCCTGGCGGATGTCGGCGTAGCCCTCGATCGAGAGGCCGCACTCGTACCCCTGGGCGACCTCGGAGGCGTCGTCCTTGAACCGCCGCAGCGAGCCGACCTTGCCGGTGTAGATGACCACCGAGTCGCGCACCAGCCGGAGCTGCGCCTTGCGGGTGATCTTCCCCTCGATGACGAAGCAGCCGCCGATGGTGCCGGCCTTGGGGATGTTGAACACCTGGCGCACCTCGGCCTTGCCGAGCAGCTTCTCGCGGGTGATCGGCGCCAGCATGCCGACCATCGCCTTCTTCACGTCGTCGATGGCGTCGTAGATGACCTGGTAGAGCTTGATGTCGACGTCCTCTTGCTCGGCCAGCTGCTGGGCCTTGCCGGCGGGCCGGACGTTGAAGCCGATCACCACCGCCGACGAGGCCTTGGCCAGGCTGACGTCCGACTCGGTGATGCCGCCGACGCCGGTGGAGATGACGTTCACGCCCACCGTCTCGGTCGACAGCTTGGTGAGCGCGCTCGACACCGCCTCCACCGACCCCTGCACGTCGGCCTTGAGGATCACCTTCACCTCCTTGACCTCGCCGCTCTTGATCTTGTCGAGGATGTTCTCCAGCGACACGCGGCCGGTGCCGGCCAGCTCCTTCTTGCGGCGCGCGTCGTGTCGGTGCTCGACCAGCGTCTTGGCCGCCTTCTCGTCGGTGACGACGTTGAAGACCTCGCCGGCGTCGGGCACGCCGTCGAGCCCCAGCACCTCGACCGGCGTGGAGGGCCCGGCCTCGGAGACCGACTGCCCCTTGTCGCCCAGCATGGCGCGGATCTTCCCGGAGTACTCGCCGGCCACCACCAGATCGCCGAGCTTGAGCGTCCCGTCCTCGACCAGGATGGTGGAGATCGGGCCGCGGGCGCGATCGAGGCGCGCCTCGACGACGTGCCCCTTGGCCTGCTTGTTGGGGTTGGCCTTGAGCTCGAGCAGCTCGGCCTGCAGCGCCAGCATCTCCAGCAGCTTGTCGATCCCCTGCTTGGTCTTGGCCGAGACGTTCACGTAGATCGTCGTGCCGCCCCACTCCTCGGGGACCATGTCGTGCTCGGAGAGCTTGTTCCGGATGATGTCCGGGTTGGCGCCCGGCTTGTCGATCTTGTTGACCGCCACCACGATCGGCACCTTCGCCTCCTTGGCGTGGTTGATCGCCTCGATGGTCTGCGGCATCGGGCCGTCGTCGGCGGCGACCACCAGGACCACGATGTCGGTCATCTGGGCGCCGCGCGCGCGCATGGCGGTGAAGGCCTCGTGGCCGGGGGTGTCGAGGAAGACGACGTCCCCCTTCTCGCCGGCCACCTTGTAGGCGCCGATGTGCTGGGTGATGCCGCCCGCCTCGCCGGCCGCCACGTTGGCCTTGCGGATGGCGTCGAGCAGCGAGGTCTTGCCGTGGTCGACGTGCCCCATGATGGTGACCACCGGGGCGCGGGCGACCAGGTCCTCCGGGTTGTCCGGCGTCTCCGTGTCGGTGAGGACCGCCTCCTCGTTGAAGGCGGTCGACTCGATCTGGTAGCCGAACTCGTTGGCGATGAGGGTCGCCGTGTCGAGGTCGATGTCCTGGTTGATGGTCACCCCCATCATCCCGAGGGCCCACAGCTTCTTGACGATCTCGCGCCCCTGCACGGCCATCTTCTTGGCCAGCTCGGCGACCGCGATGGTGTCGCCCATCCGGACCACCCGCTTGTGCTCGGCGGGGGTGGTGATCTGGGTCTGCTTCAGCTTCTTGCCGGCGGCGGCGACCTTCTTCTTGGGGAAGCTGCCGGGGCGCTGGCCGCCGGGGCCGAACGACGGGCGGCCGAAGCGATCGCGGCCCGCGGGGGCGCGGTTGACCAGCGCGCCGCGGCCGAGGCGGCGCAGCTCCTCGTCGCGGTCCTTGATCTCGACGCGGGGGGCGTTGCCGTCGCCGCCGCGGGGGGGCAGGCCCGGCAGCTGGATGAAGGCGCCGGTGGCGGCGGAGCCGGTCACGACCGGCTGCGGGATGGTCTTGATGACCGGCTTGGGCGGCGCGGCGGGCTCCGCGGGCTT
>DASZVW010000761.1:0-3056 GCA_035546895.1 Polyangia bacterium | reverse complement strand
GGGCGCTGACGCTCAGCCGCCGCGCAGCGCGGTCAGGAGCTTGTTGACGCTGCCGCGCGCGTCGCCGAACAGCATCAGCGTGTTGTCGTTGTAGACGAGCGGGTTGTCGACGCCCGCGTAGCCGGCCGCCATGCTCCGCTTGAGCATCACCACCCGCGCCGCCTTCCAGACCTGCAAGACCGGCATCCCATAGATGGGGCTCGAGGGGTCCTCCTCGGCCGAGGGGTTCACGATGTCGTTGGCGCCGATCACCATCACCACGTCGGTGGTGGGGAAGTCCTCGTTGATCTCGTCCATCTCCTTGACGATGTCGTAGGAGACCGAGGCCTCGGCGAGCAGCACGTTCATGTGCCCGGGGAGACGGCCGGCGACCGGGTGGATCGCGTAGCGGCACCTGATCCCCTTCTCGATCAGCAGCGAGGAGATCTCCTTGACCGGGTGCTGCGCCTGCGCGACCGCCATCCCGTACCCGGGCACGATGATCACGCTGCGCGCCGCCAGCAAGAGCTCGGCCACCTGCTCGACGTTGGTCTCGTTGACCTTCCCCGCGGGCGCCGCCGCGCCCCCGCCGCCGGCCGGCTTGGCGCCCGGCTCGGCGCCGAAGCCGCCGAGGACGACGTTCCAGATCGACCGGTTCATCGCCTTGCACATGATGTAGCTGAGGATGGCGCCCGAGCTGCCGACCAGCGCGCCGGTGATGATCAGCAGGTCGTTCGACAGCATGAAGCCGGCCGCCGCCGCCGCCCACCCGGAGTAGCTGTTGAGCAGCGACACCACCACCGGCATGTCGCCGCCGCCGATGGCCAGCACCAAGTGCATCCCCAGGAGCAGGGCCAGCCCGGTCATGATCAGCAGCGCCGGCATCCCGGCGTCGAAGATCCCGATCCCCGTCGCCGGGTCGGGCCAGGCGACGTCGGCGCGCAGGAAGACCACCCCCAGCGCCACGCACAGCATCAGGATCAGCGCGTTCAGCAGGTGCCGCCCGGGAAGCAGCAGCGGCTTGCTGCCGATCTTGCCGCGCAGCTTGCCGAAGGCGATCACCGAGCCGCTGAAGGTCACCGCGCCGACCAGCACGCCGACGTAGATCTCGCCCAGGTGCGCGCCCCGGTCGGCCAGGTCGACGCCCGCCGGCTGCAGGTAGGTGGCGATCCCGACCAGCACCGCCGCCGCGCCCACGAAGCTGTGCAGGATGGCCACCAGCTCGGGCATCGAGGTCATCGCCACCCGGGTGGCCAGAAAGGCGCCGATCAGGCACCCCACCCCCAGCGCGCCCCCCAGGACGCCGATCACCGTGGTGTCGGGCGCGGTGGCCGCCACGCCGTCGCCAGGGATGAGCAGCGCCAGCGCGGTGATGACCACGGCGATCAGCATCCCGACGATGCCGAACTTGTTCCCCTGGCGGGCGCTCTCCTGCGTCGACAGGCCGCGCAGGCTGAGGATGAAGAGGAGGCTCGCGACCAGATAGGCGACGGAGCGGACGGTGACGATGCTGACGGTCGACGAATTCATGGGCGCCTACTTGCGGAACATCCGCAGCATCCGCTGCGTGACCAGGAAGCCGCCCGCGACGTTGATCGCGGCGACCAGCAGGGCGACCCCGCCCAGCGCCAGCGCGCCGGAGCCGCCGCCGAACAGCGCCAGCATGCCGCCGATGAGGATGATGCCGCTGATGGCATTGGTGACGCTCATGAGCGGCGTGTGCAAGGCCGGCGTCACGCTCCAGACCAGGTGCCAGCCGACCACGCAGGCGAGCAGGAACACCGTCAGGTGCTGGATCAGCGCCGGCGGGCCGAACAGCGCCGCCGCGCCCAGCGCCAGCGCCGCCAGCGCGCCCAGCACCTTGCCGCCGCTGCCGCCGGCCGCCGCGGGCGCCGGATGCGCCGCCGCGGCCTTGGCCTCCAGCACCTTGTGCTTGCCGGTCGGGCCGCCCGCGCGCGGCGGCGGCGGCTTGGGGGGCGGCCACATGAGCGCGCCGTCTTGCAGGACCAGCACGCCGCGCTGGACCTCGTCGTCGACCTTGATGGCCACCTTCCCCTCGGGCGCCACCTCCTTGAGCAGGTTGAACACCGTCGTCGCGTAGAGCTCGCTCGACTGGTGCGACATCCGGCTCGGCAGGTCGGTGAGGCCGATGATGGTGACGCCGAACTTCTCGACGATCTGGTCCCGCTCGGTGAGCGCGCAGTTCCCCCCCTGCTCGGCCGCCATGTCCACGATGACCGCCCCGTGGGTCATCGCCACCACCGCGCCCGAGGTGATGAGCTGCGGCGCCGGCTTGCCCGGGATGAGCGCCGTCGAGATGACGATGTCCGACTGCTTGGCATGCTGGGCGATCATCGCCTGCTCGGCGGCCAGGTAGGCCTCGCTCATCTCCTTGGCGTAGCCCCCCTGCCCCTCGCCCGTCTCCCCCTCGAACTTGAACTCCACGAAGGTGGCGCCCAGGCTCTCCACCTGCTCGCGCACCGCGGGGCGGGTGTCGAAGGCGCGCACCTGCGCGCCCAGCGCCCGGGCCGCCGCGACCGCCGCCAGCCCGGCCACGCCGGCGCCGACGATGAACACCTGCGCCGGCTTGACCCGCCCGGCCGCCGTCACTTGCCCGGGGAAGAAGCGCCCGAAGTGCGCCGCCGCCTCGATGACCGCCCGGTAGCCGGCGATGTTGGCCATCGCCGACAGCGCGTCCATCCGCTGCGCGCGCGTGATGCGCGGGACGGCGTCCATGGCCAGCACCGTCACCTTGCGCGCCGCCAGCCGCTCGAGCAACTCCTTGTTCTGCGCCGGCCAGACGAAGCTGATCAGCGTGGCGCCTTCTTTCAGCAGGTCCGCCTCGTGCTTGCCGCCGGTGGCGATCGGCTGCCGCACCTTGAGGACCACGTCGGCCTCGGCGTAGACCGCCTCGGCGCTGGGGGCGATGGTGGCGCCGGCCTCGATGTAGACGGCGTCGGCGAAGGTCGCCGCGTCGCCGGCGCCCGCCTCGACCACCACCTCGAACCCCAGCTTCCGGATCTTGTGGACCGTCTCGGGCACCGCGGCCACCCGCGCCTCGTGAGGATAGATCTCCT
>DASZVW010000760.1:0-5085 GCA_035546895.1 Polyangia bacterium | reverse complement strand
GCCGCTCACCACAGCGCGGCGGTCGCGCAGGGGAGAGGCCGACCGCCGCCGTCACCCGAGAGCCGCTCACCCACCGAGCGGCGGTCGCGCAGGGGAGAGGCCGACCGCCGCTGAGACCGGTGGAAGTCGTAGAGGGTGCTGTTCCCTCCGACACCTCGACCGCGAGGACAACAAACCACCGACGGGCCGTCGTGAAATCGGTCACGATTAAGGATGGCGAGCTTCGGCCACCTCGCGATGGGGCTCCTGACCGGCCGATTGCACGCCGGCGCCGGTGAGCGGCCCGAGCACCGGCGGGCCTGGACGGCGCTGGCGCTGTTCGCGGCGCTCGCCGTCCTCCCGGACGCCGACGTCCTGCTGGTGGCGCTGGGGGCGTCCGAGCACGGGCCGTTCGGGCACCGGTGCGCGCTGCACTCGCTGTCGGTCGCGCTCCTGGTGGGGCTCCTCTGTGGGCTGCTGGCGCGGCGGGCGGGCTGGCCGGTGTGGCGGACGGCGCTGGCCGGCGCGGCGGCGGTCGCCAGCCACGCGCTGCTTGACCTGCTCGGCGCCGGGGGGAAGAACCTCGAGCTGTTCTGGCCGTTCTCGCACGCGCGGTACCACCTCCCCTGGCGCCTCCTGCCGGACGCGCCGCGCGGGATGAAGCTGCTCTCGCGCCGGGGGCTGGTCGAGTTCGCGACGGAGTTCGCCCTCTTCCTGCCCATCACCGCCTACGCGCTCTGGCCGCAGCTCGCGCGCCGCCGGGTCCGCGCGGAGCCGGCCGGCGCGCGCCCCCACGAGCGGGCGAGCGGAGCGACCGCGCGGCGGGGGGACCCTCCGAATTCCGTCGAGCGCCGGTCGCTGCGATCGAGCGGCTGATCCGCCCTTTCAGCGTCGCGCGGCGAAAAAGATCATGTAACCTCCCGCCATGATCCTCGGCAAGGAACGGGAGGCGGTGCGCAGCGCGACCCGGGCGATCCGCGACCTGGTCCTCCGCCCGGGACGGGAGCTGGCGCTCGGGGGTGGGCTCGGCGGCGGCCTCGGCGCGATGGCCCTGCTCGCCGCCGCCCCGCTGCGCCACCTCCCCGAGATGGCGGCGCGGCTGCCGGGGACGCTGCGCGATCTCGGCGAGCGGGTGACGGCCATCCCCGGCGAGCGCCGGCGCGCGCCTGCGCTCGCCTTCGCGGCCCAGGCGCTGGCGGGGAGCGTGCGGAACGGCGCCACGCTGCGCGAGCGCTACCTCAACCTCCTGGCGGCGGCGATGGACGACGAGGCGGCGGCGCGGGTCCACCCGGCGTTCCTCGGCGTCCTGCGCGAGCTCACCGCCGACGAGGTGCGCCTCATCAGCCTGTTCCAGCACGACGGGCCGTTCCCGCTGGTGAGCGTGATCGCCCGCTACAAGTTCGGCGGCGCGCTCTCGACGGAGCTGCGCCACCACAGCCGACTGGGGATCGAGGCCCAGTGCGAGCACCCCGAGCGCGTCCCGCTCTACATCGACAACCTCTGCCGGCTGGGGCTCACCGAGCTGCGGCCGGTCCGGATCGCCGACGACACCCGCAGCTTCCGGGCGCTCGAGGAGAGCGCCGACGTCAAGGCCGCCGTCGCGCGCGTGGAGGCCAACCCGCCCGCGCCGCTCAAGACGGGGGGCAAAGACGACGACGATCGCGTGGTGGCCGACCTCCAGCGAAAAGCGCTCTACGTGACCGCCTTCGGCCGCAAGTTCTACGAGGCCTGCGAGTACCGCCCGGAGCCCGGAGCGCGCTAACCTCGGGCGCGTCAGCCTTTCACACCGTGCCGCCATGGATGCCGCCGCGCCCCCTCCCCCGCCGACCCCCGAACGCGAGCCGTTGTCGCTGGGCGAGATCCGCGACGTCTGGCCGCTGCTCGCGCACGGCGATCGGATCGAGGGCTTTCTCCTCCTGCCGCGCGACGAGGCGGAGGACTTCTTCTTCGCGCTGTCGGCGCGCGACCAGGCCGACCTGGTGTGCGGGATGCCGGGGCGCGAGCAGCGGTCGTGGGTGCGCCTCCTGCCCCCCGACGACGCGGCCGATCTGATCCAGGCGGCGCCGGCCGAGAAGCGGGACGCGCTGCTCGGGCTGCTCGACGAGCCGACCCGCCGCGAGGTGACCGCGCTGCTGGCCTACTCGGAGGACAACGCCGGCGGGCTCATGAACCCGCGCTACATCCGGCTGCGCCCCGAGATGACGGTCGACGAGGCGATCAGCTACGTGCGCAAGCAGATGCGCGAGCAGCCGCGCACCATCTACTACGGCTACGTGCTCGACAGCGAGCAGCGCCTCCTGGGGGTGGTCTCCTTCCGCGAGCTCTTCACCGTCTCGGCGCGGACCCGCGTCGCCGAGATCATGAAGCGCCAGGTGACCACCATCCCCGAGCAGATGGACCAGGAGACGGTCAGCCACAAGTTCGCCCAGGCCCACCTGGTGGCGCTGCCGGTGGTCAGCGCCGAAGGTCAGATGAAGGGGATCGTGACCGTCGACGACGTGGTCGACGTGGTCCAGGAAGAGGCCACCGAGGACATGCAGAAGGTCGGCGGCGTCGAGGCCCTCGACGCCCCCTATCTGCAGATCGAGCTGCGCCGGATGATCCGCAAGCGGGTCGGCTGGCTGTGCGTCCTCTTCCTCGGCGAGATGCTGACCGCCAGCGCGATGGGCTTCTTCGAGAAGGAGATCGCGCGCGCGGTGGTGCTGGCGCTCTTCATCCCGCTCATCATCTCGAGCGGCGGCAACTCGGGCTCGCAGGCGACCACCCTGGTCATCCGGGCGATGGCGCTCGGCGAGATCCGGCTGCGCGACTGGTTCCGGGTCATCCGGCGCGAGTTCGTGGCCGGGATCGGCCTGGGGGTGGTGCTGGCGATGATCGGCTTTTTGCGGATCATCACCTGGGAGGGGCTGTTCCACACCTACGGGCCGCAGTACCTGAGCGTCGCCACCACCGTCGCCTGCAGCCTGGTCGGCGTGGTGCTGTGGGGGACCATGGCCGGCTCGATGCTGCCGTTCGTGCTGCGCCGGTTCGGGTTCGACCCCGCCAGCGCCTCGGCGCCGTTCGTGGCCACGCTGGTCGACGTCAGCGGTCTGGTCATCTACTTCACCGTCGCGGCCATCGTCCTCCGGGGGAGATTGCTCTGACGCGGTCGGGCCGCCGCGGCGTCGCCGCGTCGCCCGGAAATGTCGCCGCCGTCCTGCGGACGGCGGTTGGTGCCCTCCTGGCGGTGGCCGCCGCGATCGCCGGGTGCGGCGAGGAGCCGCCGCCCGCGCCCGAGCCGCCGCGCCAGATCCGGGCCGACGAGCTGGTCAACACCGGCTGCCCGCCGCTGCCCCCCATCTCCGGGTTCGTGGGGCGCGCCGACGGGGCGCTCCTGCTCGACGGCATCACCGCCTTCCGGGCGACCGGGACCAACCTCTACTATCTGCAGCAGCTCCTCTCCTACGCGCAGCAGGAGCAGGACCCGCAGGCGCTGCAGGCGGTGCGCGAGGTGCTCGACGACCTGGTCTGCCTGTCGCTGCCGGTGGCGCGCATCTGGGGGTTCAACGACTCCCAGGACACCTCCTCGATCCGACGCAGCCCCGCGGAGGGGTTCCGCGAGGAGGGGCTGCGGGGGCTCGACCAGGCGGTCTGGGAGGCCAAGCGGCGCGGCATCCGCCTGATCGTCCCGCTGGTCAACAACTGGGGCGAGTACGGCGGCCTGCCCGCCTACGCGGCCTGGGCCAGCCAGCTCTACGGCAGCCCGGTCGACCACGACGACTTCTTCCGCGACGCCCGGATGCAGCAGTGGTGGAAGGACTACGCCTTCATGCTGATGAACCGGGTCAACACCTTCACCGGCGTCCGCTACCGCGACGAGCCGGCCATCCTGGCCTGGGAGATCGGCAACGAGCTGCGCTGCCCGAGCTGCGCCGGGACCAGCCGCCTGCCCGACACCATCGCCGAGCTGGCCACCTTCCTCAAGCAGATCGCGCCCAACCAGCTGGTGGCCGACGGCGGCGACGGCTTCGACGACGATCCGACGCCCTACGCCGGCCTCAGCAACTACTACGCCGTGCGCGGCGACGACGGCTGCAGCTTCTCGAAGCTGTCGCGGGTCGAGGCGCTCGACATGCTCTCGTACCACTTCTACCCGCGCAACTACGGCTTCTCCACCCCGCGCGACGCCGAGCTCTGGATCGACCGCCACCAGGACCTGGCGATGATGACCGGGAAGATCGCCTACCTCGGCGAGTGCGGCTTCGCCGCCCCCGACGTCGAGCGCGCGCAGAACTACGACGAGTGGCTGCGCCGCCTGTTCGCGCTCTCGGGCGGCCAGCTCGGGCTGTTCTGGCAGCTCTCGCCGGCCGGCCGGGTCAACAACGACGGCTACGCCGTCTACTCCCGCCGCGACAACGCCACCGCCTGGATCCTCGCCCGCTGGGGCCAGGCCATACATTGAGATCCGGGACCCTCAAAGGGTCCCGCGCCCCCCGCGACGAGCTCGCACGAGCAAAGCCCGCGCTCCCGCACGCGATCGTTCGCTACGCGCGGGTCAGGCGGCGGTGGGTGGCCAGGCGGTAGATGCCGAGCAGGATCAGCGCGCCGATGATCGAGGCCACGATGCCGGGGCCGCTGCCGGGCGAGCGGTACCAGCCGAGCGAGCGTCCCAGGAAGCCGGCGATCAGCGAGCCGGCGACGCCGAGCAACATGGTGATGATGACGCCGCCCGGGTCCTTCCCCGGCATGATGAGCTTCGCCAGCGCACCCACCACCAACCCCACCACGAGCGTCCAAATGATGTGCATGACAACGCCTCCTTCCTCGAAGCTGAGGCCGGACGGGGTCGATGCAAGCGGTCAAGCCGTCGGGCGTTTTCCTGATCTCGGGTTCGAGGATCCCGGTATGGTAGGCGTCTCGATGACCGTCAAGACGCACGAGGAGCTGGTGGGCGACCTGCTCCGGCTGTCGCGCCAGAACGCCTCCTTGAGGCGGGAGGTGGCGCGCCTGCACGTCTACCGGGCGATGGCCTACCGCGATCCGCTCACCGGCCTCTGGAACCGGCGTTACTTCGAGGACCGGCTGCGCGAGGAGCTGAGCCGCTCGCGCCGCGCCGGCCCGGAGCGC
>DASZVW010000759.1:0-2862 GCA_035546895.1 Polyangia bacterium | reverse complement strand
GGCGCCGCCCGGAGGCCGGCGGCCCACCGGGCCGGTCGCGCACCCGACGGGGCTCGCCGCCGCCGCCAGCGCGCCCGAGCCGGCGGGGCTGGACCTCGACCCCTCGTCGATGCTGGAGACGCCGGGCCCGCAGCCGGAGATGCTGCACGACCTCGGCACCAACGGCGTCGCCCACGGCGAGGCCTCGGCGTCGAACGGCGCCGCGCGCGGGGCGGAGAAGTCGGACATCCTCAACACGCTGAACCTGGCGTCGGCGTCCGGCGCCGGCCCGGCGCCGCGGCTCCTGTCGTCGGAGGCGGTCGTCGGCTGGCAGCCGAGCTCGGGCGAGGAGCCGGCCGCCCGCCAGCGCAGCTCGCGCATCATCCTCACGCTGCTGGCGGTGGTGGCAGCCGTCTGCGTGGTCGTGGTCCTGGCCATGACCAAGAAGCCGAAGCCGCTCCCGCCGACGCCGCCCAGCAAGACGGTCACCGATCCGCTGGCGGGCGTGGTCGACAACCAGCCCCCCGCCGCTGCCCAGCCGCCCGCCCCTTCGGGGACCGGCGCCCCGGGCACGGCGCCGGAGGCCCCGTCGCCGCCCGCGGCGCCCGCCTCCTCGTCGTCGCACGGGCGCGGCAAGGGGCACACGGGGCCGCACGGCAAGGGCGCCGCGGCGGCGACCTCGCCCCCGCCGCTGGTCGCCGGCGCCGCGCCCGCGGTCAGCGCCGAGAATTCGGCGAACGCGCGCTACCGCGACACCGGCCGCAACCTGAACATCACCGGCGGCAGCGGCGCCTCCCGGCCGCCCCCCTCACAGTCCGAGATCACGCGCGTCATCCACAACAACATGGGCGGGATCAAGAACTGCTACCAGCGGGCGCTGCTGCGCGACAACAGCCTCACGCACGGCAAGATCACCGTGCAGGTGAGCATCGGGATCTCGGGGCGGGTCAAGCACACGTCGATCGACGGGCCGCCGCAGTTCCGGGCGCTCGATCCTTGCATCAAGGAGGTCGTCGGGCGCTGGGCCTTCCCGCAGGCGGGCGACGAGTACGGCACCGAGTTCGTCTACGTCTTCCAAGGGAACGAATAGCCGGCGGGCCGGTCGAGGAGAAGCACCGTGCTCCGGCACCCCTACGCCGCGTTCCTGAACAAGGTCGACAAGCCGTCGCGCTACGTCGGCGGCGAGTACCAGCAGGTGCGCAAGGATCCGGCCGCGGTGGCGGCGCGGATCTGCCTGGCGTTCCCCGACGTGTACGAGATCGGGATGTCGCACCTGGGGACCAAGATCCTCTACGGCGTGCTCAACAAGGCGCCCGACCTCGCCTGCGAGCGGGTGTTCGCCCCCTGGCTGGACTGCGAGGCCGAGCTGCGCGCGCGCGGGCTGCCGCTGGTGACGCTGGAGACGGCGACGCCCGTCGGCGACTTCGACGTGGTGGGGTTCTCGCTGCAGTACGAGCTCACCTACACCAACGTGCTGGCGATCCTCGACCTGGGCGGGATCCCGCTCCGCGCCGCCGCGCGCGGCGACGGCGCGCCGCTGGTGATCGCCGGCGGCCCCACCGCCACCCACCCGGAGCCGCTGGCGCCGTTCATCGACGCCTTCTTCATCGGCGAGGCCGAGGAGCTCCTGCCGGCGCTGGTGCGCGAGGCGGCGGCGATGCGGCGGGCGGGCCTGGCGCGGCGCGAGCGGCTCTGCCGGCTGGCCGAGAAGTTCCCGCTCTACGTCCCCGAGCTGTACGCCACCGAGCTCGACGCCGAGAGCGGCCTCCTGGTGGTCGGCGCGCCGCTCGATCCGCGCGTGCCGGCGCGCCCGCGGCGCGCGCTGGTGGCCGACATCAACGCCGTCCCGTTCCCCGACGACTCGCCGCTGCCGTACGCCGAGGCGATCTTCGACCGCATGGCGGTGGAGGTGGCCCGCGGCTGCACCGAGGGGTGCCGCTTCTGCCAGGCGGGGATGATCTACCGGCCGGTGCGCGAGCGCGATCCGGTGGCGGTGCTCGACGCGCTCACGGCGGGGGTGAAGAAGGGCGGCTACGACGAGACGGCGCTGACCTCGCTGTCGATGGCCGACTACTCCTGCGTGACGCCGCTGGTGAAGGCGGCGATGGCCAAGCTCGGGCCCGAGAAGGTGTCGCTCTCGGTGTCGTCGCTGCGCGCCTACGGCCTCAACGAGGAGCTGCTGGGCGAGATCGCCGGCGTGCGCGCGGGCGGGCTCACCTTCGCCCCCGAGGCGGGGACCCAGCGGATGCGCGACGTGATCGCCAAGAACGTGACCGAGGCCGACATCATCGAGTCGGCGCACCGGGTGTTCGGGCGCGGCTTCTCGCGCATGAAGCTCTACTTCATGATCGGGCTGCCGACCGAGACCGACGAGGACGTGGCCGGCATCGTGGAGACGGCGGCCCGCGTGCAGGCGATCGGCCGCCGGCACCAGAAGGGGGCGCAGGTGACGGCCTCGGTGTCGACGCACGTGCCCAAGCCGCACACGCCGTTCCAGTGGGCGGCGATGGACAGCGAGGCGGACACCGCGCGCAAGCAGGACCTCCTCGCCGAGCGGGCCAGGGCGTTGCGCGTGCAGCTCAAGATGCACGAGAACCGGCAGTCGCACATCGAGGGGATCTTCGCGCGCGGCGACCGGCGGGCGGGCGAGCTCTTGGAGGCGGCGTACCGGCGCGGCTGCCGGTTCGACAGCTGGGACGACGCGCTCCGGATCGACCTGTGGGAGGAGGCGATCGCCGAGACCTCGCCGGCGACCGGGTTCGACGTGGCGCGGCCGCTGGGGACGCTGCCGGTGACGGCGCGGCTCCCCTGGAGCCACATCGACATCGGCCTCGAGCCCGACTTCCTGGCCAAGGAGTACCGCAAGGCGCTCAAGGACCGGCT
>DASZVW010000758.1:0-4302 GCA_035546895.1 Polyangia bacterium | reverse complement strand
CCCCGATCCCGACGCCGAGCCAGAGGCGTCCGCGCGGCCGGGCCGCCGGCGGCGCCGCCGCCTTGCCGGTCCCGATCTCCACCGCGCCCGAGCTGAGCGTCGTCGAGAGACCGAGGGCCGGCGTCCCCCCGGCGGCGATCGGCGCCGGCGCCACCGCGAAGATCCCCTCCAGCTCGCGCTGCACCTCGCCCGCGCTCTGCGGCCGCTCGCCCGGCTCCTTGGCCAGGCAGCGCAGGATCAACCGATCGAGCGCCGGCGGGATCGAGGGCGCGTGCTTCGATGGCGGCTCGGGCGGGATGGTCACCTGCTTGGTGAGCACCTCCATGAAGGTCTCCCCCTCGAACGGCAAGCGCCCCGCGTAGAGCTGGTAGAGGATCACCCCCAGCGCGTAGATGTCGGTGCGGTGATCGACCGCCCGCCCGTGGCACTGCTCGGGCGACATGTAGTGCGGCGTCCCCATCACGGCGCCGGTCTGGGTCGACGACTGCCCGGCCACCGCCATCAGCTTGGCGATGCCGAAGTCGAGCAGCTTGACGAACGGCCGCCCGCGCCTGGGCGTGGCGATCCAGATGTTCTCCGGCTTGAGGTCGCGGTGGACGACGTTCTCGGCGTGCGCGGCGTCGAGCGCGTCGCACACCTGCCCGAGCAGCGCCGGCACCTCCTCGAGCGCCAGCGTCCCCGCCTCGATCCGCCGCCCCAGCGTGGCCCCCTCCAGGTACTCCATCACGAAGTACTGCCGCCCGTCGGAGAGCTGCCCGAACGAGAAGATGTCGATGATGTTCGGGTGGCGGATCCGGTTGACCGCCCGCGCCTCGTCGGTGAACCGCCGCACCAGCGCCGGATCGGCCGAGTACTGCGCGTTCAGGACCTTGACCGCCACCCGCTTCTCGATGACCGGCTGGGTGGCCGCGTAGACCACCCCCATCCCACCGCGCCCGGCGACGGCGTCGATGCGGTACTCGCCGACCACGTGGCCCACCGGCAAGTCGCCGCCGGGGACGAAGGCGACGGCGGCGCCGGGGAGCGTCGCCTTGTTTGCCTCGGCCTCGTCCGCCATGTCGAGCCTGAAGGCTAGCTAAAATGCGGCATCTTGACCACGCCCAAGCCGATCAAGAGCCCCGCCACGCCGACCGCGATGGAGAGCAGCGCGGTGACGGTGGCGCGATTGATGAGCTTCTCGGGGAGCGTCTCCCCCTCGCGGCGCGGGCGCACGAAGTACTGCGCCACCCCGCTCACGATCAGGATCGCGCTGCAGAGGACGAAGAACTTGGGGACGATGGCGGCGCCGTTCACGAGGCCCGCCTAGTCTACGCCGCGGCGGGCGAGCGCGTCGTAGAGGCCCATCAGCCGGCGGGTGACGGGGCCCGGCGTGCCGCCAGCGACCGGCTTCTCGTCGATGGTGGTGACGGGGAGGACGCCGCGGGTGGCGCTGGTGATGAAGACCTCGTCGGCGCCGCGGAGCTCGTCGGGGGTGATCCGCCGCTCGGCGAAGGGGATGCCGGCCTCGCGGCAGAGCCCGATCGCCTTGGCGCGCGTGATGCCGTCGAGGATCCCCACCTCGGGCGGCGGGGTCCGCACCTCGCCGCCGATGACCACGAAGACGTTGCTGGTCGACCCCTCGGCGACGCTGCCGTCGCCGCCGCAGAGGATCGCCTCGTAGGCCTTGCTGCGGCGCCGCGCCTCGCCGAGCGCCAGCACGTTGTTGAGGTAGTTCCCCGACTTGACCATCGGATCGAGCGACGAGGGGCTGTTGCGGGTGATCGACACGATCGCCACCGCCACCCCCTTCTCGTACATCTCGGCGGTCGGCGCCCCCAGCGGGAACACCATCACGATGAGCTGCGGGTCGTCGGTCGACGCCGGATCGAGATCCAGCTTGCCGGCGCCGCGGGTCAGGATCACGCGGACGCGCGACTCGGGGAAGCCGGCCGCCGCGATCGTCTCGGCGATCGCCCGCTCGATCTCCGCGCGCGGCGGCGTGCGCAGGCCGATCCGCTCCGCCGACCGCTGCAGCCGATCGAGGTGGTCGCGGGCGGCGAACAATTTGCCGTGCGCGGTCCCGATCGTCTCGTACACGCTGTCGCCGTAGAGGAAACCGCGGTCGAAGACTGATACCTTCGCTTCTTCCGGGGGGCAGATTCGGCCGCCGATGTGGACGCGGATGGGCATGGGCGGCAGAACCCTAGTACATCCGCGGCGCCTCGGCTATTTTGGACGTCCTGGAGACCCCCCAAAGTGAACATCCTTCGCGTCCGCTGCCGGAACCTCGAGGAGTTCGAGGAACACTACCGGGTCGACCTGCCCGCGGGCGGCGTGTTCTGCCCGACCACCACCGAGCTGGCCCCCGGCACGCCGGTGGTGGTGGAGATGGCCTGTGACGGGCTCCCCAACAAGGTCCTGATCCGCGGCCACGTCACCGCCTGGCGGCCTGCGCTGCCGCGGATGCGGGTGCGCGCCGGCGCCACCGTGGCCTTCGAGCCCGACGAGCGGGGCAAGCGCGACTTCATGGTGGAGACGCTGCGCGGCGTCCGCCCCGCCACCCGCCGCCGCAAGCACACCCGCATCCCGATCGGGATCCCCTGCCGCATCCGGGTGGCGGCCGGGCTGGACCTGATAGACGCCGAGCTGCGCGAGATCAGCGTCAGCGGCGGCCTCATCGTGGGTCCGGTGCAGCCCCCGATCGGCACCGACCTGGTCCTGGAGATCACCCCGCCGGGGAGCGAAGCGCCGTTCGACCTTTCCGGGCGCGTCGTTTACCATGCGGGCGCCAACCAGACCGGCGTGCGCTTCATCTACCGGGAGGGGGGCGGCTCGCGCCGGCTGCGCGAGCTGGTTCGCCGCTTCAAGACGCTGTGACGACATGACCCTGGAGGCTGCCATGCGAAAGACGCTCCCCTTCCTGCTGTCGCTCGGGCTCCTGGCCTGGGCCGGCGCGGCCCACGCCAGCCACTACGCCGTGGGCGACGTGCCGCGGCTCATCACGCCGGCGCAGGTCGAGAAGCTGCACCAGGGGAAGGTCGAGACCACCGAGGAGCTGCTCACCAAGGGGGCCAGCGCCAAGGACCGCAAGGCGCTGGCCAAGGCGACCGGCCTCAAGAGCGCCGAGCTGCTCGAGCTGGTCCACCGCTGCGACCTGCTCCGGATCAAGGGTGTGGGATCCGAGATGGTGCTCCTCCTGGAGGCGGCGGGCGTCAAGAGCACCGCCGACCTGGCGGCCAAGGAGGCGGGGCCGCTCACCGCGGCGATGGACGCCGCCAACAAGAAGGCCAAGATCTCGGAGAAGCCCCCGACGGAGCCGCAGCTGGCCGACTGGATCGCCCAGGCCAAGAAGCTGCCGCAAGTGGTGGAGAACAAATAATTCGCACCCCGCGCCGCGGGCTTCGGTTTGCGGCCGATTTTTGTTAGAGTCGGCGACCGCATGGCCCCCGGACGTGATTCGCTCGCCGTCTCGGCCCCGCCGGGACAGTTCCAGCCCGGCGCCGTCGTCGGCAGCCGCTTCCGGCTCGACAGCCTGCTCGGTCAGGATTCTGTCAGCCAGACCTTCCGCGCCACCGACGCCAACCGCCGCGGCCCGGCCGCGGTGCGCATCATCGCGCTGCGGGCGCTCGGCCCGGCCGCCGCGCAGCTCGTCACCGACGTCGAGAACGCCAGCGCGCTGGTGCACAAGAACCTCATCGAGGTCCTGACGGCCGGGCGCGAGGCCGACTACTTCTTCATCGCCACCGAGCTCTCCGACGGCCAGACGCTGCGCGAGTTCATCGACAACAAGCGGCGCGAGGGGCGCAACGTCTCCTTCAAGGGGGCCTGCAACCTCATCACCCACGTGGCCAACGGCCTCGAGCGCGCGGCCGGCTTCATGCCGCACGGCGGGCTCAACCCGGCGGCGATCTGGGTCAACAAGGCCGGCCGGGTGAAGGTCGCCGACCTCGGGCTGCCGCGCACCATCCCCAGCCTGGCGCGGCGCGGGGCCCCCGACGGCGCCCCCGACCACGTCTACTGCGCCCCCGAGGTGCTGGCCGGCGCGCCCCCCACCCCGGCCTCGGACGTCTACTCGCTGGGGATCATGCTCTACGAGGTGGTCACCGGGCGGCTGCCGTCGACGCCGTTCGTGCCGGTCACCCAGGCGGCGCGCGACGTGCCGCCGATCGTCGACTCCATCCTGGCGGCGGCGTTCTCCCCGCAGCCGGAGGCGCGCTTCGCCTCGCCGATGGAGCTGCGCGACGCGCTGGCGTCCGCGCTGGCCGGCGGTGGCGCCGCCGCCGCGCCGGCAGCCGCCGCCCCCGCGGGCACCCCCCGGCAGGC
>DASZVW010000757.1:0-5651 GCA_035546895.1 Polyangia bacterium | reverse complement strand
GCCGAAGAACGCCCGCGCCCGCGCCTCGTCCCAGGCGAGCTGCGGTGGGAGCTGCCAGAGGATCGGCCCCAGCGCCGCTCCCAGCCGCAAGAGGCCCGAGGCGAAGAAGTTGGCCAGCGGGTGCTCGAAGCGCTGGAGCTTGAGCAGGTGGGTGATGTACCGGCTCCCCTTGACGGCGAAGATGAACCCCTCGGGGACGGCGGCCCGCCAGGCGGCGCAGATCTCGGGGCGGGTGAGCGAATAGAAGGTCCCGTTCACCTCGGCCGTGGCCAGGTGGCGGGCCAGGTAGCCGAGCTCGAGGCGCTGCGGCAGCCCCGGCGGATAGAAGTCGCCGCGCCAGCGCGGGTAGCGCCAGCCGCTGGTCCCCACCAGGCTGCGGCCGCGCCGCCGGCTCACGCGCGCCCCGGCGGCACGCCGTCGGCGGGCGCGCGCGTCTTCTGGTAGAGGTCGCGGAACAGGTTGTCCGGATCGGTCCGCGCCTTGACCCGGTCGAAGCTGGCACGGTTCCAGACGCTCCAGAACTCGCTCTCCGTCAGGTAGTTGTGCGAGATCAGCGTCTTCATCCCTCCGAGCTCGAGGACCTTCTGCTCGATGACGCGGTAGTCGTTCCGTCCCGGGCGCTGCTTCATGCCGTAGACGGCGACGTCGAGGAACAGGTCGTCGGCCAGCCCCGCGTAGAAGCGCGGGTCGAGCCAGGCGTAGTCGCGCAGGCGCCGGTACGGCACGCACCAGAGGGGGTAGAAGCGGAACTCGCCGCCGAACCAGCGGAGGAAGGCCTCGGCGCGGGAGAAGGGGAGGAAGAGGTCGACGGTCACCTCGGGCCTCCTGGGCAAGAGCCAGGGGAGCCGTTCGGCCAGCCGCAGGACCTGCGAGGAGCCGAGCAGGCCCCCGAACAGCAGCCGGCCCAGCGTCGAGCGCGGGTGGACGTGGGTGACGCCGTGGTCGTAGCGGAAGAAGTAGTCCTTGGTGCGCAGGTAGTCCTCCGCGCGGGTGGCGGTGCTGTCGCAGTAGATCCGCATCCAGTCGTAGCGGTGGGTGTAGGGGGCGGCGTCGACCAGCGTCCCCGCGTTGAGCACGTAGGCGGCCGGGCCGTGGGCGAAGCCGTCCAGGAAGTCGACGTCCTGCCGATCGATGTGGCCGCGGATGGCCGCCTGGAGCTCGGGCAGGGTGGCGAAGCGCTCGTAGACCACCCTCACGAACGGCTTGGCGGGGACCAGGCGGAACGTCACCGCCGTGAGGATCCCCAGCGTCCCGAAGGTGCCGTGGAGCATCTCGAACAGCAGGCGGTCATCGGGGGCGCCGCCGTCGGGGGCCACCTCCAGCACCTCGCCCCGCGCGGTGAGGACCTCGTAACGGCTGCAGCCGTCGTGGAACCCGCCATGGAGGAAGGACCCCGACTCGAGCGAGCAGCCGGCCACCGCACCGCCGACGGTGATGGTCTTGAGCTCGGGGACCACGGCCGGCATCAGCCCGTGCGGGAGCGTGGCGTCGACGAGCTGCTCGAAGGTGACGCCGGCCTCCGCCACGCAAAGCCGGCGCGCCGGGTCGAGCTCGAGGATCTCCGTCAGCTCGGTGAGATCGACCTTGTCGTCGCGGCGCTTCGGGTCGTGGGCCTTGGGGACTTGATGCGACACCGCGCGCTTGCGAAAGGAGACCGGGCGCCCGGCGCGGGCCAGCCGCCGCAGCTGCGCCGAGATGCGCCCCACTCTGTCTGCGTGCCGGTCCGCCGCCGTGACGGCCTCCCCCATGCCGCGCGCCTCCGCCACGAACCTGTGGCGGCCGGCGGCAAAGGCAATCTCCGGGGCCCGGCCGCGACGATCCGGGAAATCCGAGCGCACGATTTACGAGAAAATCGTACACTCCCGGTGGTATCCGCCGCCGGGGTTACTACATTCCTGCCATGTCGCTGGCGACCACCCTCTCGCACGCTCACCTCCGGAATCACTTCCACGCTTGCGCCTTCGTCAAAGGCCCCGACGAGGAGCGCGCGGTCATCGATCCCTTCCTCGTCGAGGGGATGCGCCGCGGGGAGAAGGCGGTCTACATCGTCGATCCGGCGCACCGCGAGGACCACCAGGCGCGACTGGGGGCGGCCGCCCCCTCGACCGATCTGCTCGAGGTGTCGACCTGGAACGAGGCCCACCTCAAGGGTGGGTCCTTCGATCAAGACCGGATGATGGCCGGGCTCGACCAGCTGATCCGCGAGCACGCCGCCACCGGCCGCCCGCCGATGCGCCTGGTCGGCCAGATGGGCTGGGTGTTCTCGTCGCCGCCGGGGATCGAGCAGCTGGTGGCCTACGAGGCCAGCGTCAACGAGGTGCTCAACCGGGGCAAGACACCGACGGTTTGCGTGTACGACGTTCGCCGGTTGAGCGGCGCGCTGGTCATGGACCTGCTCCGAGCCCACCCCCTCACCGTGATGAACGGCGTGCTGCACGAGAACCCTTTCTACACGCCGGCCGAGGAGATGCTCCGCGAGCTGCAACAGCGCCACGCGATGAGCTGACGGATGCCGGCGCTCCCACCCAGCGGCACGGGTGACCGGACCGGAGAGCTCCAACGCTGCATTCGCGATCTGGCGGCGCTGAGCGCGCTGCCGTCCCTGTGCGTGGGCAAGGCGCCCGACGAGGCGCTGGAGATCGTCCTCGAGGCCCTCCCGACGGCGCTCGACTGCGACCTCGTCTACCTCCACCTGCCGGGGGCGCCGCCTCGCGAGCGGGGCACCTTCCGCGGGGCCGCGATGGCGGCCGACCAGTTGGCCGAGGTCGCCCGGGCGACGGCCACCGACGCTGACGGCTGTGACGCCGAGCTGTTCCTGGCGGAGGGGAAGGTCTTCTGCCTGGAGGCCGAAATCCCGATCGGCGAGGCCCGCGGGCGCCTCCTGGCCGGCCGGCGCAGCCCCCTCCATCCGGAGACCGACCGCCTGCTGGTCCGCACCGCCGCGAACGTGGTGGGGACGGTCCTGGCCAGCGCCGACGTGCTGGACGTGGCGCGGCGAAAAGACGACTTCCTGGCGATGCTCGGCCACGAGCTCCGCAACCCGCTGGCGCCGATCGCCACCGCGGTGGAGCTCCTGAGACGGAACCCGACCGCCGTCCGGGAGAGGAACGTCATCGATCGCCACGTCCAGCACCTGTCGCGCATCGTCGACGACCTGCTCGACATCTCGCGGGTCACGCGCGGCCACGTCGAGCTGCGCCGCGAGTACGTCCCGCTGGCGTCGATCCTCGAGCGCGCGGTGGAGATCGCGACGCCCCTCATCGCGCGGAACGGGCACCGCCTGGAGGTGGCGAGCGCCGCCGACGTGACCCTGCGGGGGGACCTGGTCCGCCTGGCCCAGATCTTCGGCAACCTCCTGACCAACGCCGCCAAGTTCACGCCGCCGGGCGGGAAGATCGAGGTCCTCGTCGAGCGGCCGCCCGGCCGCGTGCGGGTCACCGTCCGGGACAACGGCAGCGGGATCGCGCGCGATCAGCTGGCGCGCATCTTCGAGCCGTTCGTGCAGGCCGACCGCGAGCGCGACGCCCTGCGCGGCGGGCTGGGGCTGGGCCTGGCGATCGTGAACAACCTGGTGCAGCGCCACGGCGGGACGGTGTCGGTGGAGAGCGAGGGGCGCGGCCGGGGCGCGGCCTTCACCGTCGACCTGCCGACCGCGGTGGGCGCCGAGCGGCCCCGCGAGACCGCGCCGCCCCAACCGGCGGGCGCCCGGGCCGGCGTGCGCATCCTGGTCGTCGACGACAACGTCGATCTGGCCGAGCTGCTCTCGGAGGCGCTCCAGGAGGAGGGCTTCCAGACCTCGGTGGCGCACGACGGGCGCGGCGCGCTGGCGACCTGGCGGAGCTTCCTGCCGCACGCGGGGGTCCTCGACGTCGGCCTCCCCGACGTCGACGGCTACGAGCTGGCCAGGGCCCTGCGCGCCGAGCACGGTCCGGGCGCGACCCTGATCGCCGCCACCGGCTACGGCCAGCCGACCGATCGCTCGCGGGCGGCCGACGCCGGGTTCGACTGCCACCTGGTCAAGCCGGTGAACGTGCACGATCTCGTGGTGGTCCTCGACCAGCGCGTGGTGGGCGCCGAGCGCGGGGACCGGCGGAACTCACCCGACGCCTGAGCCCGGCCGCGCGGCGGTGCGGGTCGCCGGCGCCGTGGCCCCGGGCGGCAAGCCGTCGCGGAGCAGCGCGGTGAGCCGAGCGAGCCCCATCCGACGGACGATCCGGATCGGGCGCCCGAGGGCCCGCGCCTGCCGGCGGGCGGCCCGCACCCCGTTGTGGCTGTTGACGTCGGTGACGACCACGATCAAGTCCGCGCGGCCGATCAGCGCCCGGAGGCTGGCGGCGGCGGCCCCGCTGGACATCACCCCGGTGTGGACCTCGAGCGCGTGCCCCCACGCGCGCGCCGCCGCCTGCAGCGCGGCGGCGCTGCGATCCACGCCCCCCACCAGGCCGATCCGCATCTGTCTACTATGGTGGATATATGTCCGGATTCAAGCCCGCGAGGCGCCCTCGTCCGCGTTCATTGTCGACGACAGAGGCGCCTCGGCCTGGTCGGATCCGATGTCTTTTATGGTAGACAAAATCCTTGACGGGCCCGCTCGGGGCGCGTATCAAGAGACCATGACCCGGACGGACCTCGTCTCTTCCTGTCGCGGCGCTGGGGCGCCCACGCCGGTCGCCCCGGCCGCGAAATCGACAGGAGGAATCGCATGTCCGTCTCGAGTCGTTCGTGGAGATCTCGTCTTGGCCGTCTGCTGATCGGCGCTCTGGCGCTGTCCTTCGGCGCCGCCGTGTCCCGCGCGGCGGCCGGGCCGCCCCCCGAGGCGCCGCCGCTGGCGCCGCCGCCGATCGCCGTCCTCAAATCGAGCCCGGCGGTCGCGCGCGGTCTCGTCTTCGTGGCGCCCAAGGCCACGCCGGCCGACGGCCTCCAGCAGGGCCCGGAGATCGTCGACGATCGCGGCCGCCCGGTCTGGTTCCGCGCCGTGCCGGCCGGCGAGCAGGCGGCGAACTTCCGCGTGCAGAGCTACCGCGGGCAGCCGGTCCTGACCTGGTGGCAGGGGCACAACGCGCCGACGGGACCGGGGGCCGGACAAGGGGTCGACGTCGTCCTCGACGCCGCTTACCGGCAGATCGCGGTGGTCAGCGCGGGGAACGGCCTGGCGGCCGATCTCCACGAGTTCCGGATCACGCCGCGCGGGACGGCGTTCATCACCGTCTACCACACGGTCCCCTACGACCTCTCGGCGGTGGGCGGCCCCGCGGGCGGCCAGGTGGTCGACGGCATCGCCCAGGAGATCGATCTCCGTACCGGCGCGGTCGTCTTCGAGTGGCACAGCCTGGACCACGTCCCGCTCGGCGAGAGCCAGGCGCCCGTCCCCACCGACGCGGCCACCGCCTACGACTACTTCCACATCAACGCCGTCAACTGGGACGAGGACGGCAACGTGATCGTCGACGCCCGCAACACCTGGACGACGTACAAGGTCGACCACCGGTCGGGGGAGATCCTCTGGCGGCTCGGCGGCAAGGCGAGCAGCTTCGCGCCGGGGAGCGGCGTCGCCTTCGCCTGGCAGCACGATCCGGAGCCGGTCGATCGCACGACGCTGCGGATCTTCGACAACGAGGCGGCGCCGGCGGTGCGGCCGGCCTCGCGGGTGA
>DASZVW010000756.1:0-3142 GCA_035546895.1 Polyangia bacterium | reverse complement strand
GGATCGCGGGTGGTCCCCGGCTCGTCGTGCACCAGCACCCGCTCCTCGCCGAGCAGGCAGTTGACCAGCGACGACTTGCCGACGTTGGGCTTGCCGATGAAGGCGAGCCGCAGCGGCCCCGCCGGCGGCGCGCCGTCGGTGTCCTCGGTCCCCTCGGCCGGCGCCGGGGACCGGCGGGCGGGCGCGGCGGCCGTCCCGGTCGTCGCCGTCTTGGGGAGCTTGGCCACCACCGCGTCGAGCAGCTCGCCGATGCCGCGGCCGTGGCTGGCCGAGATCGGGAAGACGTCGGCGAAGCCGAGCCCGAACGCCTCCGCGGCGGCGGCCTCCCCCTGCCCCGAGTCGACCTTGTTGGCGGCCACCAGCACCGGCCGCCCCGACTGCCGCAGCACCTTGGCCACGTCGGCGTCGACGGTGGTGATCCCCTCGCGGGCGTCGACCACGAACAGCACCAGGTCGGCCTCGTCGAGCGCGCGCAGCGTCTGCTGGCGCATGGCCCCCAGGATGCCGGCGGCCGAGGGATCGAGCCCGCCGGTGTCGACCACCCGGAAGCGCGCCGGCCCCCAGTCGGCCTCGCCGTAGCGGCGATCGCGGGTGACGCCGGGCATGTCCTCGACCAGCGCCGGCCGCCCGCCCACCAGGCGGTTGTAGAGCGAGGACTTCCCCACGTTGGGGCGTCCGACCAGCGCGACCAGCGGGAGGCGGGCGGCGTCGCTCATGCGCGGTACCCGAGCGCCGCCATCGCCTCGGGCGAGGTGGTCCAGTCGGGCTGGATCCGCACCGTCAGCTTGAGGTGGGCCGGCCGCTGCAGGAGCTCGCTGATGGCCAGCCGGGCCCGCGTCCCCACGTCGCGGATCATCGCCCCCCCCTTGCCGAGCACGATCGCCCGCTGGCTCTCGCGCTCGACCACGATGCTGGCCTCGATGACCACGTCGGCGGCGCGCTCGTTCCAGGCGTCGATGACCACCGCCACCGCGTAAGGGACCTCCTGCCGGAGGCTGACGAAGAGCTGCTCGCGGACGAGCTCGGCCGCCAGGAAGCGCTCGGTCCGGTCGGTGAGCTGGTCGTCGGCGTAGAGCGGCGGCCCCTCGGGGAGCAGCGCCCACAGCTCGCCCACCAGCCGCTCGACGTTGGTGCCGCGGCTGGCCGACAGGGGGACCAGCGCCGAGAGGCCCGGCTGCTGGTTCCAGCGCTCGAGCCGCGGCAAGAGCAGCTCCTTGTTCTTCACCTTGTCGACCTTGTTGATCCCCAGCACCACCGGCCGGCGCGCCTCGGCCAGCCCTTTCAAGATCTGCGCCTCGGCGTCGCCCGGGCGGTCGGTCTCGGCGTCGACGATCAGCAGCGCGGCGTCGATGTCGGGGATGATCCCCAGCGCCTCGCCGACCATGAAGCGGTTGAGCTCCTTCTTGGCCCCGTGGACCCCCGGCGT
Organism: Polyangia bacterium; assembly: GCA_035546895.1. Classification (GTDB taxonomy): domain Bacteria; phylum Myxococcota_A; class Polyangia; order Fen-1088; family Fen-1088; genus JADGRB01. The sequence continues at coordinate 1,716 of DASZVW010000756.1, read as the reverse complement.
GTCGACGAACACGATCTGACCGCGGTCGCCGTTGTAGACGCCGGTGATCCGGTTGCGGGTGGTCTGCGGCTTGGGGGTGACGATGGCCAGCGTCTCGCCGACGATGCGGTTGAGCAGCGTCGACTTGCCGACGTTGGGTCGGCCCAGAATCGCGACCCGGCCGGCAACGGGGCCGGCCTGGTCGCCGGGGGCGGTCTTCATGGGGGCTTCTATATAACGCAGTTGTCGTGCTATCCCCGAGGCATGCGCATTTTCTCCGCGCTGGCGCCGGTGCTGGCCCTCGCCGCCGCGGCCCCCGCGCCGGCCGCCGCCGCGGGCGGTTTGCGATTGAGCGCCGCCCCCGACGGCGCGCTGGAGATCCGGAGCGGCGACGACCTCGTCACCCGCCTGACGCTGGAGACGCCGGCGCTGCGCCGGGGGACGCCCGCGCTGCGCGACGTCACCGTGGCCGGCCACCGGCTGGCCGAGCTGCGGGTCCCCGTCCTGGGGACCTCCGCCGAGGAGGTCTGGATCGGCGAGGTCAACGCGGCGCCCGGGCGCGCCCGGCGCGTCGTCTGGTCGGGGATGACCGGCCCGCGCGACGCCGACGGCGAGACCTCGCGGGGGGTCGACGTCACCCCCGAGCGGGTCGTCGAGTACCAGACCGCCGCCGGCGTCGACCGCTGCGACGGAATCCCGCCCCGGTTGTTCCCGCGCGGCTACGACTTCGCCAGCGGGAAGTTCCGGCCCATCGTCTCGGCGATGCCGCCCGCCGCGGGCGAGAGGCTGGTCGCGCACCGGGGCGATCCGGCGATGCCGGCCGGCCGCCCGATCGCCGACTTCCACTTCGTGGGCGCCTCGACCACCCGCGGCGCCGGGAACGACGCCCGCGACCTCACGCCGCCCGTCGAGCTCGACGACGGCGATCCGGCGACCTCGTGGGCCGAGGGGCTGGGGGGCGACGGCCGCGGCGAGTTCCTCACCGCGCGCGCGGCCGCCGGCGGCTACGCCATCCGCGGGCTGCGCATCTTCCCCGGCGACGGCGCCAGCCGCGAGGCGCTGCTGCAGAAGAACCGGGTCAAGCGGTTCCAGATCGCGCTCGGCCCCGCGCCGAGCCAGCGCTTCGACGTGGAGATCCCCGACGACCCGGCGGCCGACGCCGCGCACTGGCGCGACCCTTACTGGGTGCCGCTGCCGAAGCCGGTGGTGGCCTCGTGCGTGACGGTGGTGATCACCGACGTCACGCCGGGGACGGGCGCCGCGCCGCCCAAGAACTACGGCACCACGGCGATCGGCGACCTGGCGATCTTCACCGACGCCGACGGGCCCGAGGGGGCCAAGCGGGTGGTGGCCGATCTGGCGGCGGCGCCCGACTGCGAGGCGCGGCTGCCGCTGGTGGTCGGCCTGGGCGCGGCGGCGGTGCTGCCGGCGGCCGAGGCGGCGCTCGGCGCCGGCAAGGGGCCCGGGCGCGAGTGCCTGCTGGAGGCGCTGACCGCGCTGGAGCCGGCGCCCAAGAGCCCGCTGGTCGTCGAGGCGCTGGCGGCGGCGGTGACGGGCGCCAGCGACAAGGAGGAGCAGCTCATCGCGGGGGCGCTGGCGCGCTCGGCGGTGAAGCCGATCTCCACCCTGTCGGCGCTGCTGGCCTCGGCGGCGGCGCCGGTCGGCGATCGGACGCGGGCGGCGCGCCTTTTGGGCGGGCTCGACGACGACGCGGCGGCGGCGGCGCTGCTGGCGGCG
>DASZVW010000755.1:0-3712 GCA_035546895.1 Polyangia bacterium | reverse complement strand
CGATCTCGCCGCCCGCGCGCACGGTGAGCCACTCGACCGCGCCGCCCGGCGCCGGCTCGCGGCGCGGGAACTCGACCCGCCCCGAGCGGGCGATCTTCACGAAGTAGCCCTCTTCGGACTTCAGCCCCACCTCGACGCAGGTGCTGGAGGTCGGCTTGTTGATGGCGAAGAACCACTGCCGGTCGTGGCGCTCGATCCGGTGATCGAAGTAGTGGTGGGCGTTGGTCCCGTCGAACAGGCGCCCGGTGATGTCGTAGACCCGCAGGTTCAGCCAGGCGCCCGCGCCCGTCGCGCCCAGGTTGGCCCGCGCGGCCGCGACGGCGTCGTCGGTGACCTCCCAGTAGACGAACAGCCGCTCCGGGTCGACCACCATGGCGGTCACGCGGTCGTACCCGTAGCCCCAGGGGATGTTCTGGGGCATCGGCGCGGCGTCGGCGTCCGGGCCGAGGTCGAACTTGGGCGGGAACGAGGTCATCGCCGCGTCGGCCGCGTGGCCGTTGCCGGGCGCCCCCTCGGTCCGGGCGATGGCTGCCCGCAGCCCCTCGAAGGCCGCCTTGACCCGGCCGGCCAGGTCCTCTTTCACCAGCTTGGAGACGCCGGTCAGGCCGAGCGTCTGGGCGCAGTCGATGAGCTGCTTGCGGCTCGCCTGGTTGAAGAGCTCGTCCACGGTGAAGGACGGCAGGCGCGCATCCGCTTTTTGTCCCACGATCACGAGGATCTGGGAGGCGAGGGCCGAGTCGGATGTCAGCTCAGGCGGCATGAAGGTGGAACTCCCACATCATAATCTTTTGGACCGAACGCGTGAGGAAAAAGTGGAGCACGCGCGTAAGCTGCGGCGGCCATGAGCGCGCGCAAGAGCTGGGCGCAGGAAATGGAGTCCGCTTACCTATATGAGGTTTTGGCTGATTCTGACCCCGCCCCCGAGCGGCGGGCGCTGTTCGCCAAGCTGGCGGGCGAGGCGCGCGGCCAGGCGGCCACCTGGGCGGCCGAAGTGCAGAGGGTCTCAGGGGAAAGTCCGCGCGACTTCCGGCCCTCGGCGCGTGCCAGGTTCGTGGCGGCGCTGGTCCGGCGGCTCGGCCCCCGGCGGCTGCGCGGCGTCCTCAGCGGCATGAAGGTGCGCGGGATGTCGATCTTCCGGCAGGCGCCCGGTCACGCCATGCCCCACTCGGTCGACGAGATCGGGCGGCGGCATCGGCGCGAGGCCGGAGGCGACACCCTGCGCCCGGCGGTGTTCGGCGCCAGCGACGGGCTGGTCTCGAACCTCTGTCTCATCCTGGGCGTGGCGGGGGCCAGCGCCGGGTGGCACGGGCGCGCGGTGCTGGTCTCGGGCGTGGCGGGCCTGCTGGCCGGGGCGTTCTCGATGGCGGCCGGCGAGTACATCTCGGTCCGCTCGCAGCGGGAGATGTTCGAGCACCAGATCGGCGCCGAGCGGGCCGAGCTGGCGGAGTACCCGGAGCAGGAGGCGGCCGAGCTGTCGCTCATCTATCAGGCGCGCGGGCTCGACAAGCCCGACGCCGACCGGGCGGCCAGCCACCTCATCTCCAACCCGGAGCAGGCGCTTGACACCCTGGCGCGCGAGGAGCTGGGGCTCGATCCGGCCGCGCTCGGCTCGCCCACCGCGGCGGCGGTGTCGTCGTTCGCCTCGTTCGCGGCCGGCGCGGCGGTGCCGCTGGCGCCGTTCGTGATCGCCGCCGGGCCGCGGGCGCTCGCCGCCTCGGTGGGCCTGACGGCCGCCGCGCTGTTCGGCGTCGGCTGCGCCATCAGCCTCTTCACCGGCCGCGGCGCGCTGGCGAGCGGCGCCCGGATGCTGGTGGTGGGCGGGGCGGCGGGCGCGGTGACCTACGCGATCGGGCGGCTGGTCGGCGCGGCGGTGGGGTAGGGCGGGCGCCTCGACTTGGCGGCGCGGCGCCGCGCTGCTACACCAAGCGCATGTCCCAACACAAAGCGACCGTGAGCTGGAAGTCGGACAACGACACCTTCTTGCAGGGGAAGTTCACCCGCCTGCACAGCTGGACGTTCGACGGCGGGACGGTGGTCCCCGCCTCGGCGTCGCCGTCGGTGGTGCCGGCGCCGTACTCCAGCCAGGCGGCGGTCGATCCCGAGGAGGCCTTCGTCGCCTCGGTGTCGAGCTGCCACCTGCTGACCTTCCTGTGGGAGGCGCGCAAGGCGGGGTTCCGCGTCGACGCCTACGAGGACGAGGCGGTCGGCGAGCTGACCAAGAACGAGCGCGGCGTGGCCTGGATCAGCAAGGTCACGCTCCACCCGCGTATCACCTACGGCGGCGACAAGCGCCCCACGCCCGCCGATGAGGAGCAGCTTCACCACAAGGCGCACGAGGGCTGCTTCATCGCCCAGTCGGTGAAGACCGAGATTGTCGTCGGGTCGGCACCCGGCTAGCGCCGGCGCAGGATCACCTGGGCCAGCTTCCAGCGGACCGGGGCTGCCTGGCGGGCGCCGGCGGCCAGCGCCTCCAGCGCGGCGCCGAGGCGATCCAGCTCGTCGGGGTCGACGCTGGCCACGATGAACGGGTTCCGCCTCCAGGTCTGGAAGTTGAGCGCGTGCAGGCGCGCCGCCACCGGCGCCGGGAGGGTCACCGGCGCGGTGTCGGCCCGCTCGACGATGAAGTGGTCGGCGGGGGCCAGCGCCGCCAGCTCGCGCCCGACGTAGGTGCGCTGGCCGCGCGCCGCCTGCATCGCCTCGACGAGCGCGTAGTAGCGCGTGAGAACCGGATCGTCGGCGGTCATGCTGTCGACCTCCTCCAGCGCCAGGCGCCCGCGCGGCACCAGCGCCTCGGCCCAGCGCGCGAGCGCCGCCCCCGCGTCGGGGAGGTGGGTGACGATGAAGCGCCCGTAGATCAGGTCGGCCGGCGGCGCCGGGAAGGGGACGCGGGTGACGTCGTGCTCGCCGAAGGCCACGCCGCGCGGCGCCTGCCGCCAGGCGCGGGCCAGGAAGCGCGGCGAGCTGTCGAGCCCGATGGTGGCGCCGGCGCCGGTCGCCGCCGCCAGGAGCGCGGTGGTGTAGCCGGGGCCGCAGCCGAGGTCGACCGCCAGCCGCACCGGCTCGCGCCCGAGCCGCGCCGCGAACGCGCGCGAGCTGGGGGCGAACGCGGCGGCCAGCAGGCGCAGCCGCTCGGCCGCCAGATCGCCGTCGCCGAAGGTGTAGGTCTGCGCGGCGGTGGTCCCGGCCAGCGCCGGGGTCTTCTCTGCGAGTTGGGGTTGGGGCATCGCGGTTCCGGCTCGCCGCGGCGTCCATCCTCTTCGATCCCGAGCGCCCAAAACGCGAAGAGGCGACCACCGCGGGTCGCCTCTCCTTTCATCGATTCGGATCGTTTCAGGTCTGGGGCGCCCGTCGTTCGTTCGCGCGCCACCACCAGCGGGCAGCGCGCCCCGTAAAGGGGCGATACGAACGGAACGCGGCGGGCGTCATGGACACCTTCATTGTGCCCATGCGCCGCGCGGGCGTCAACGTGCGACGCGCGCCGTGGGGAGCCGGGCGGCTTCCCCACGGACGCGGTGCGACGCTACTTCTTTCTACGGCCGCTCGAGGCGGCGGGCGCCGGGTGCGAGGCCGGGGCCGCGTGCATGGCCGGGCCGGGGGCGCCGGCCGGGTGCATGCCGCCAGCCGCGGGCGGAGGACCGGCCGCGTGCATCCCGCCGGCAGGCGGGGGCGGGCTACCGGCCGGGTGCATCCCGCCCGCGGGGGGCGGGCCGCC
>DASZVW010000754.1:0-4091 GCA_035546895.1 Polyangia bacterium | reverse complement strand
CACGCTCGACCCGGGCGCCTCGCGCGTCGCCGGCCACGCCCGCCTGCGCGTCGTCAACCGCAGCGGCCGGCCGCTCCAGGACGTCGCGCTCTGGCTCTACGCCAACCACCTGGCCAAGCGCCCGAAGGCGCTCGGCGACGTCAACTACCACTGGCTCTACCCGGGGATCTTCTTCTCGCCGGCGGCGATGACCATCTCGAACGTCCGCGCCGGTGGCGTGGCGGCGCCGGCCGCGCTGGAAGACACGCCGGCGGGCGCGCGGACGATCGCGCGCGTGACCCTGCCGGCGCCGCTCGCGCCGGGGGCCGCCACGGTGCTGGACGTCGACTTCGACACCGTGCTGCCGCGCCGGTTCGGCGGCTTCGGCTGCGACGGGCGCCGCTGCCGGATGATGGGCGGCTTCTACCCGATGCCGGCGGCGCAGGCCGGGGCCGGCTGGGACCTGCGCGCGGCGCCGCAACGGGCCGGGCGCGCGCGCGTCACCCTCCGCACGCCGGCGCCGCTGGGGCTGGTGATCGACGGGCAGCCGGTGGTCTGGCCGGGCGCCGGCGTCCCCGTCACCGTCGAGAGCGCCGACGTCTCGTACCCGACCATCGTCACCGATCGGGTGCTCCGTCCGGAGACCGTCACGGTGGGGCGCCATGTCCTCCGCTACCTCCACCGCGGGCCGCGCCCGCCCGGCAGCGAGGACCAGGCGCTCCCCTACGTGCGCGAGGACATCACCGCGCTGGTGCTGGAGAGCGCCACCCGGGCGTTGCAGCTCGCCGACGGCCTGCTCTGCGGCGCGCTCTGCCTGACGCCCAAGGTCCCGCAGCCGCCGGCGTCACCCGACCCGGCGCTCACGCTGCCGGTCACGCTGGTCGAGGTGCCGCTCCGCCACCAGCTCGTCCAGGTGCACGGCAACGTGGTCCTGGTGTCGGACCAGATCTTCCGCATCTTCCCCGTCCGCCGGCTGCGCAAGTACCACCGGCAGGAGCTGGCCCGCGCGGTCATCACCGCGGTCGTCGACGCGCGGATCGCCGCCAGCGAGCCGCCGGCCGAGCGCGGCCTGGCGGCCGGCGCGCTGGCCGACTACCTGACCGAGATCTTCGCGCGCGTGCAGTTCAAGAAGCTGGAGTACGCCGCCGATCTCCTGCGCCCGTTCGACTTCGTCCCCGCGGTCGATCAGCTCATCTACGCCCCGCTGCTCGCCTCGTCGTCGAGCTACTTCGGCGACGTGCGGGACGAGGACCGCGTCCGCGACGACGTGCGCCTGTTCGCCGATCCGGAGGCACCCAGCCCGCGGCTCGTCTACAGCAAGCTGCTCGATCTCCTCGGCCCGGCCCGGTTCTCGGCGATGGCCGAGAAGATATTGAACGGGCACCTCGCGCTCCGGACCGCCGCCGCCCAGACGTTCGGCGCCGATCTCGGCTGGTTCTGGCGGCAGTGGCTGGGGCCGCTGCCGCGCGTGAACTACCGCCTCCAGTCGGTGCGGGTCACGCCCGCGGCCGGCGGCGGCGACCGCGTCGAGATCGAGGTCCGCCGCGAGGGGGCCCAGATCCGCGAGCCGGTGGAGGTGGCGGTGGTCGACCGCGCGGGGACGACGCACACCCTTCGCTGGGACGACGCCACCGCCGGCCACCGGTTCGAGCTCGATCTCCCGGCGGGGCTCAAGTCCGTGGAGATCGATCCGCGCGAGCGCCTGGTGGAGACGGCGCTCGGCTCGCTGCGCCCGTCGGACGACCCGCGCTACGACGACCGCCGCCCGCTGCGCTGGCGCCTGCTCTACGAGGGGTTCGGCGCGCTGCTCAACATCACCGCGCTGACCGCCAACTTCGAGGCGGCGTTCCTCCTCAAGCCGCAGCACGACCTGCGCCACGCCGTTCTCCTGACCGCCTACCACACGGAGAAGACCACGCTCGGCGCCGGCGGCGCCTACTACTGGAACTTCGGCCGGCAGGCCGACAAGAACACGCTCGACAGCTACCTCCTGAGCGGGCTCAACTTCTCGCGCATCAACCCGAGCTTCGGGCTCGGCGCCGCGCCCGGTCCCGGGGACGTCGCCGGCGCGGCGCCGGAGCCCGGGTACCAGCTCTCGGGGCGGCTCGTGCTGGCGCACGACACGCGCGACTTCCTGTTCGACCCCTGGCACGCCGTGGGGGGGAGCCTGGCGATCGGCTACGCGCTCACGCGGCTCGACGACGGCACGCGCCTCTCGCAGGTCAGCCTGGCCGGCGGGGCGCTGCGCCTCCTCGAGCTCGCGCCCGGTCACGTCCTCGGCCTCGACGCCAACGCGGCGGCGACGTTCGGCGACATCCAGCTCCCGCTCCAGCTCGCCGACGCCGGCGGTCCGGCCGGGCTGCGCGGCTACTTCGCCGGCGTGCTGCTGGGGCGGGCCAACGCCATCGGCAGCCTGCAGCTGCGCGACGACTACGTGGCCGGGCTCGACTGGAACCTGCTCCACTTCACGACCGTGCGGGGGTTCGGGGGGACGGTGTTCGCCGACGTGGCCGCGGTCAGCGGCTGCGGCGACCTCCACTTCTCGACCGAGAACGTCTTCTACGACGTCGGCTACAGCTTCCGCGTCCTGCACGACGCCTTCGGCGTCTACCAGCAGCTCCTCTCGATCGACCTCGGCATCCCCCTCGATCCGCGCTATCCGACCGGCACCTGCCTGGGCTCGCCGGCGGCGCCGGTGTCGCTGGTGCGGCCGCGCGCGCCGGGGCCGCCCGCGCACGCCGCCGTCCCCGCCTTCACGCTGCTGATCAGCTTCTTCCCTAGTTTTTGAGGCCGCCGCCCGCGCGCCGCAGCCAGCGATCGAGGACGTAGAGCGCCCACAGCGGCTTGCTGCGGTCGCGCCGGCGCGCGCGGTGCTCCTCGTGCCAGGCGGCGAACGTGGCGCGGTCGAGGAGGCCGAGGTCCCACAGCGGCGAGGCGGCGACCACGGCGCCGAGCCGCGCGTCGAGCGGCCCCCGCAGCCAGGCGGCGAGCGGGATGCCGAACCCCTTCTTGGGGCGATCGATGACCGCGTCGGGGATCTTGCCACGCGCCGCGCGCTTGAGCAGGACCTTGCCGCGCCCGCCGCGCAGCTTGTAGCGCGACGGCAGCGCGAAGGCGAAGTCGACCAGCGCGTCGTCGAGCAGCGGCGGCCGCACCTCCAGCCCGTGCGCCATCGAGGCCCGGTCGACCTTGGTCAGCACCGAGCCCGACATGTACGTCGAGAAATCGAGCGCCAGGATCTGGTTCAGCCAGTCGCCCGTCTCGGGGAGGCGCGTCCCCAGCGTCGCCGGCCGGAGATCGCGCGCCGCCGGGATGGCGGCGGCGAGCTCGGGGAGATCGACCGTCGACATCCAGCGCAGGTGGCGCGCCACGCGCGCGTCGTCCCAGCGGCCGGTGAAGCGGCGCAGCTTCCACTCCAGGCTCTGGTAGCGGTCGTCGATCGGCAGCCGGGCGATCGCCCGCTCGAGGACGCCGCGCCGGAACCAGCCCGGCAGCGCGCCGTACACGGCGGCCAGCCGGTGCGCGCGGTAGGTCGGGTAGCCGCCCCACAGCTCGTCGCCGCCGTCGCCCCCCACCACCACCTTCACGTGCCGCGCCGCCAGCCGCGCGAGGAGAAAGGTCGGGATGAACGAGGGGTCGGCCAGCGGCTCGTCGAGCTTGTCGAGCGCCAGGTCGACGACCTCCAGCAGGTTCGCCTCCCCCAGCGTCTCGGTGACGTGCTCCACCCCCAGCGCCCCGGCGACCATCCGCGCGTAGTTGCTCTCGTCGAAGGTGCCGTCCTCGAACCCGATCGAGAAGGCCTTCATGCGCGCGCCGGCCCGCCGCGCCGCCGCCGCCGCCACCAGCGAGGAGTCGATGCCGCCCGAGAGGAAGATCCCCACCGGCACGTCGGAGACGAGCTGCGCCTCGACCGAGCGCTCGATCCCCGTCCACAGCTCACCCGCCAGCGTGGCGTCGCTCTCCGCCGGCGCCGGCCCCGTGGCCGGGACCTGCCAGAACGGGCGCGGCGCCTGCAGCCGGCCGCGCTCCCAGACCAGCGTGTGGCCGGGCGGCAGCTTCTTCACCGCGCGCGCGATGGTGTGCGGCGGGTGGACGTAGTCGGAGAAGAAGTA
>DASZVW010000753.1:0-6109 GCA_035546895.1 Polyangia bacterium | reverse complement strand
CGGCGCCGCGGGCGGCGCGGCGGCCGGCGCCACGGCGGGAGGCGTCGGGGGCGATTCCGCGGGCGGCGCCGGTTGGGCCGCCGCGCGCGGACCGCCGAGGAGGACCGCCCCCAGGGCGGCGGAGAGCACCGAGATTCGTTGCGGCCAGTTCGTAGTCACGCAGTCCCCCTTTCGTAATGTCGTTGATGACGTCGATCAACGATCGTCAGCTCGCGTTGTCGTTTCGTCGGTCTTCGTTGGAGAGGACCGTATCAACGCCCGCGTTAAAGCCGCGTTAAAAACCCGGGCAAATCTCCAATGGAGACAGCTCATTGGATGAAATGCGTGCGAAACGTCCACGAAACACGGCGCGTGGCGCCGGCGGGGTCGAGGCGTGCGGCCTGCACGCGGGCGCGCTCAACCGCGCGAGGTCCGCAGGCGGTAGCCGAGGCCGGCCTCGTTCACCAGGTGCTCGGGGCGGGTGGGGTCGCTCTCGATCTTGCGCCGCAGGGCGTGCATGTAGACGCGGACGTACCCGTTGCGGTTGCGGTACGCCGAGCCCCAGGCCTCCTTGAGAAGCGCGTTGGTGGTGACCACCTCGTCGGCGTGACGGGCCAGCGTGGTCAGCAGCTTCAGCTCCGTCGGCGAGAGGCGGATCGGGCGATCGCCCCGCGTCAACCGGCGCGCCTCCAGGTCGAGCCGGTACTCGCCGAAGGTCACCACCGTCTGCGCGGTGTCGCCCACGTGCGCCCGGCTGCGCAGCCCGACGCGGATGCGCGCCAGCAGCTCGGGGACCGAGAACGGCTTGGTCAGGTAGTCGTTGGCGCCGGCGTCCAGCGCGCGGACCTTGTCCGCTTCCTGCTCGCGCGCCGAGACGACCACGATGGGCGCCGTGGTGTTGGCCCGGATCTGCGGGACCAGGTTCAAGCCGTCGACGTCCGGTAGCCCGAGATCGAGCACGATGAGGTCCGGGTTGCGGGTCCGCACCTCGGCGAGCGCGCGCTGTCCGGTGTCGGCGTTGAAGACCCGGTAGCCCTCGGCCTCCAGGCTGGCGGCGAAGACCCGCATCATCTTGCGGTCGTCCTCCACGATCAGGATGGTCGCGCCGTCGGTCACGGGCGCGGGGGGGCGAGCTCTTCCGCCGGTTCGTTCCCCAGCACCGGGCCGGGCGCGGCCGCGGCGTTGAGCGGCAGCGTGAGCTGGATGGTGAGGCCGCCGCCCGCGGTCGGGTGGGCCCACATTCGCCCGCCGTGCGCGCTCACGATCCCCTTGGCGATGGTGAGCCCCAGCCCGAGGCCGCCGCCGGCCGCCGGCCCGCCCCGGTAGAACTTGTCGAAGATCCGCGTCAGCTCGGCGGGATCGATCCCCGCGCCGTGGTCGACGACCGAGACCACCACGCACTCGGTCCCGCGGGCCGCGACGTCGATCTCGATCGGGTCCTCGCCGCCCGCGTGCTTGATGGCGTTGTCCAGGAGGTTGAGCAGCACCTGCTCGACGAGGATGGCGTCGACGTGCAGGAGCGGCAGGTCGCTGGGCACGCTGGTGAGGATGTGGCGGCCGGCGGCGCGGGCCTCGATCCGGCCGAGCACGCTGCCGATCACCTCCTCCAGGCTCTCCCAGTCGCGGTTGACGTGCAGCGCGCCCGACTGCAGGCGGGTGATGTCGAGCAGGCTCTTGAGCAGCTCGTTGAGGCGGCCAGCCTCGTCGTGGATGATGCGGGTCATCTCCTCGCGGCCGCTCCCCGGCAGGCGGTGCCCGTGCTCGAGCAGGCTGCTGGAGGCCGAAGCGATCACCGCCAGCGGCGCCCGCAGGTCGTGCGAGACCGAGCTCAGCACCGCGCTCCGGATCCGCTCGGTCTCGGCGTCGAGCTGGGCGGCCCGCTTCTCCTCGCCGAGCAGCATCCGCTCGAGGGCGATGGCGATCTGTCGGGTCATCGAGACCGTGAGCGACGAGCGGGTGGCGCCGGCGCCGCGGGGGCGGAGCGCCACCACGCCGACGCAGCCGCGCGCGGCCGCGAGCGGCAGATAGGTGGCGGGCGTGTGGGGCGCGTTCCGCGTCCCCAGGCCCGCCGGCTCGAGGTGCGCGGCGGCCCACTCCGCCGCCGGCAGATCCTCGACCTCCAGCGCCGAGGCGCCGCCCGCCCGGTAGGCGCAGCGGAACTTGTCGTCGGGGCCCCGCAGGAGCACGCTGGCGGTCGCGTTGCCGACCAGCTCGAGCTGCCGGGCCGCGCTGGTGCAGAGGGCCTCGATGGAGTCGGCCTCCGCCAGCGCCTTCACCAGCGCGTAGTGCTGCTCCGTCCGCCGCTCGCTCTGGCGCGCGGCGCGCGCCTGCCGCCGGAGCCGCTCGTTGAGCGCGCTGATGAAGACGGCCGTCCCGAACATGCCGGCGAAGGTGACCAGCTGGCGCCCGTGCGTGATCGCCAGGCTGTGGTAGGGGAGGAGGAAGAAGTAGTCGAAGCAGAGCGCGCTGGCGATCGCCGCCAGGATCGACGGCCGGTACCCGAGCCGGACGGAGACGAGCGCGATGGCGAACAGGTAGACGATGACCACGTTGGCCGCGTCCGTCCGGCCGAAGGCGAGGAGCAGGAGCGGCGTGGCGCCGGCCACCAGCCCGACGCCCAGCAGCGCCGCGATCGGCTCGGGGAGACGGGCGGTCCAGGACTCCTTGCTTGGCTTGGTGGTCATCTCGGCGGGCCCTCCACGCACGCCCGCCGGCCGCTGGGGCCGGGCGGGGGTGTCGCAATGTTCGTGCCGTCTCCAACGGCCCCGCCCCGGGCGGCGCTCGGCGCGCGGGCGATCGGATTTCGCAAGGCTCCCGGCATGGGGGGCGTGCGGCATGCCGGGAGGCGGGGCGACATCGGCTAGCGGGCGGCGCCTTCGGCGGTCATCGGGCCCGCCGGCGCGGCCAGCGCCGCCGTCGCGCGGTCCATCACCTCGGTGGCGGCGTCGGCGTTGGAGACGCGCAGCTCGACGACGTACCCGGTGTACGCCTCCTCGACGCGCACGGTGGCGCCGGCGACCGCGAACGGATCGCCCGCGTTCGGCGCCAGCCGGCCCGCGCGCGCGAGCGCCATGTGGCAGGTGGCGACGCGCTCCAGCCATGGCCCGGTCAGGGTGGGCTGCGCCCGCACGCCGATCCGCACCCCGCGATCGTGGGTCAGCGTCACCTTGCCGACTTGGTAGGGCTCCTTCAGCGGCTGCGCGCCCGAGAGGGCGTCGCGGTAGGCCAGGATTCCCTGCTCCTGCTCCTTGGCCGGGACGCCGGCGCACTGCTCGCCGGCGACCTGCGCGTATTGCTCGGGCGTCATGGACGCGGCGAGCGGCCCGGCGCTCTCGGTCGCGCACCCGGCGGCCAGCAGCGCGGCCAGACCCGCGCCGCCGCACCCGATCACGGTCCTCGACCAGCTCCTCGTCTGCTTGCTCATGATCGAACCTCCTGCGGCGGAGGATTCGCCGCGGCGTCGTTAAAGTGTCGTTAAAAACCCCGAGGCGCCCGCGCGGGCGCCGTTGCAGTAAACGGCGGGCGCGCTCTCGAAATGAAAGCGCCGTGTTTCGCGGGTGTTTCGGCGGGTTTTAACGGGGTTTTAACGGAGTCGGTTGGTACCGTCGGTGCGCGATGAAGGAGGGGACATGAGCAGCGAGATCGCCGCCGTCGACGCCAGGGCCGCGCGGGCGCTCCGCAGGCGCCGGGACCTGGCCCGCGTCAATGGAGCTCCGTTTGATTGGTTGATCAATTCGACGTCCGCCTCGTCGATCGTGTCGTTGGCGAAACGGTTCGCCACCATTCCGACCTCGCCGATCCTCATACAGGGCGAGCGAGGCTGCGGCGTGCAGGCGTTGGCCCGCCTGGTCCACGACGAGGATCCGGCCGCCTCGGGCGGTCGCTTCCGGTCCGTGCCGGCGGCGTTCGTGAGCCCGGCGGAGATGCGCGGCTGGTTCACGCACGGCACGCTGGTGGTCGAGGACCTGGAGGACCTGAAGACGGCCGGCCAGTCCTGGGTGGCGGAGACGCTGTCCGCCCGCTCGGGCGACCGCCACGCGCTGCGCATCATCGCCACCAGCCGCCTCGGCGTGGGCGAGCTCCTGCTCCGGCGCCACCTCAGTCAGGAGCTGGTCCACGCGCTCGACGTGTTCCGGCTGGTCGTCCCGCCGCTGCGCGAGCGGCCGGGCGACGTGCTGCCGATCGCGCGCGCGTTCCTGCGCCACTACGGCGAGGCGGTCGGCTGTCCGTTCCTGCGCTTCTCCGCCGAGGCCGAGGCGGCGCTCGCCGCCCACCCCTACCCGGCGAACGTGTGCGAGCTGCGCAACGTGGTCGAGCGCGCGGTCGCCCTGCGCAAGCGCGACGACGGCGAGCTGCCCGCCGAGACGGTCGTCTTCTACGAAGCCCGGCGTCCGGGCGACGTCGCCGGCGGCGCCGTCGCGCCGCCAGCGGCGCGGCCGGCCGGCGGGGGAGCCCCCTTCCCGACGCTGGCCGAGGTCGAGCGCGCCTACCTGACGACGTTGATCCGCGAGCTCCACGGACGCCGCACCGAGATCGCCCGCGCGATGGGCGTCTCCTACCCGACCGTCCTCAAGAAGATCGCGCGCCACCGCCTCGACGTGCGGGCCATCATGGCCACCGGGCTCGACGAGGAGGCGTCGGCGCCATGACGCGCGCCCGGCTCCCGCTGGTGGCGGTGGCGGCGGCCGCGGGCCTGGCGGCCGCCGCGGCGGCTGGCTGCCTGGTGCGGCGCGCGCGGTCGGCGCCGCCGCCTTTGCCCCAGCCGCCGCCCGGCGAGATCTGGTTGACCGGCCGCCAGGTGCGGGAGGCGCAGATCGCGCTCGCCGAGTTCGCCCGCCGGCCGCTCGGCACCGAGCTGGTCACCAGCGGCCGCGTCGCCTTCGACGATCTCCGCGTGGCCCACGTCTTCTCGCCGGTGACGGGGCGGATCACCCGCATCCTGGCCGAGCCCGGGGCGCGGGTGAAGAGAGGCACACCGCTGGCGGTGATCGAGTCCCCCGAGGTGGGGAACGCCTTCGCCGATCTGGGCAAGGCGGGGGCCGATCTGGTGGCCGCCGAGCACGACCTCGCCCGACAGAAGGAGCTCTACGCGGCCCACGCCGCCGCGCAGAGAGATCTGGAGGTGGCCGAGGACAACTTCGGCAAGGCGCGGGCGGAGATCGACCGCGCGCGCAAGAAGGCGGCGCTGTTCCGGGGCGGGGCCGCCGACGGGGTCACGCAGGCCTACACCTTGCGCGCCCCGATCGACGGGCGCGTGGTGGCGCGCAACCTGAGCCCCGGCGTCGAGGTCCAGGGGCAGTACGGCGGCGGGACCGCGCCGGAGCTGTTCACGGTGGGCGAGCTCGATCGGGTCTGGGTGATGGCCGAGGTGTTCGAGATGGATATCGGCAAGCTCCGCGTGGGGGCCCCGGCGGCGATCCGGGTGGTCGCCTATCCCGAGCGCGCGTTCGAGGGGCGGATCGACTGGATCTCCGAGACGCTCGACCCGGCGACCCGCACGGCGCGCGTGCGCTGCGCGGTCGACAACCCAGGCGGCCTGCTGAAGCCCGAGATGTACGCCACCGTGAGCCTGGGCGTCGCGGGCGAGCGGGTGCCGGCGATCGCCCGCACCGCGGTCGTCCGGCTCGCCGACCAGGCGATCGTCTTCGTCTACGCCGGCGCGCGCCCCGATGGGGGCGCCCGCTTCCAGCGGCGCCCGGTGGCGGTCGACGACGACGACGGCGGCGAATTCCTCCCCGTCCAGCAGGGCCTGGCGCTGGGCGATCGGGTGGTGACCTCGGGCGCGGTCCTGCTCTCCGGGATGCCGTGAGCGCGGCCGGGGCGCCGAGTGTCGCAGACCAGGCTCTCCCCCGGGCTGCCGACGCAAGCCCCGCCGCAGCAGTCGGCGTCGGCCGAGCAGGGGGCGCCGAGCGGCGCGCAGAGGCTGGGCAGGAGAGGGTGCCGGTGTTGTCGGGGAGGTCGCGGCCGACCATCGACTGAGCGCCGCGCGCCGGCGGCGGGCCGGCGTGTATGATGCGCGGCACATGCCTCGTTTCGCGCGTTCCAGTCGGTCTCCCCGCCGCGTCCCCGCCGGGCCGGCGGTCTTCTTCGCCGCCTCGCTGCTGGCCGCCTGCGCCGGCTCGAGCGGCTC
>DASZVW010000752.1:0-5902 GCA_035546895.1 Polyangia bacterium | reverse complement strand
GGTCGGGGCGGCGCCGCCGTCGGGTGCGGCGCCGCCGAGCGCCAGCAGGTCGAGGTTGACCACCCCGGCGCCGGCGCGCTCCGAGGGGGCGAGCGCCATCCCGGTGACGCCGCCGAAGTCGCGGACGCCGTCGACCCGCGCGTCCGGGGGCTGCCAGGCGGCGGCCGTCAGGCTGGCGAACGGAATCGAGACCTGTTTCCAGCCGCTGAAGTCGACGGTGAACCGCGCCTCCCAGCGCTCGTTCCCTGCGTCGGAGACCTGGACCAGGAAGCTGTGCCCGGTGGCGCGGCCGTAGACCCACACCGTCAGGCCCGACTTGGCCGACCAGTCCTGCGGCGTGGAGAAGGCGCGCTGGAGCCCGGCCGACCCGCCGGCCGCCACGCTGTAGGCGATCTCGGTCGAGGTCGAGGCCCCGTCGGCGTGGAGCGCCTCGCTGGTCTCGCTGAGGGTCGACCCCGCGGTCATGAAGGGGGTCCAGCCCGCGCCGGCGCTCTCGAAGGCGTCGATCATCGCGCCCTGCCCCTCCGAGCTGACGGCCTCCGACGTGCCGTCCGTCTGGTTACCGCACCCGGCAGCCACGGTCCCGAGCCCCAGCGCCGCCGCGAGGGCCAGCGCCATTCCGGTTCTGCTTCCTGGCATGTCACCTCCGCCGTGACCTACGGAGGCCTCTGCTCGACCGGACGTGGAGTTTTTTTCGGAACCTCGACCGGAAGTCGTGAGGGGACGGGTACTTGACAGCCCCGCGACGGCCGTACTACGGAAGGCCGCGTGCGGGGAATAACCTGGGTCGGGCCGGAGTTACGCCGCGACAGCAACCAGGTCCCCAAGGGAGCCACGACGCCATGACGATGAGGTACCGATGTCGGACGCAATGATCGAGGTCGAGGGGCTGACCAAGGACTACGGGCCGACGCGGGCCGTCGACCGGGTGAGCTTCACGGTCCGCCGGGGCGAGGTGCTGGGCTTCCTGGGGCCGAACGGCGCCGGCAAGTCGACCACCATGAAGATGCTGACCTGCTTCCTGGCGCCGACCAGCGGACGCGCGCAGGTGGCCGGGCACGACGTCTTCGACGACTCGATCGAGGTCCGCCGCCGGATCGGGTACCTCCCCGAGGACACGCCCATCTACCGCGACATGACGGTGCTGGAGTTCCTGGAGTTCGCCGCCGCCATGCGGGGGATGGATCCGGAGACCAGCCACCAGCGGATCCGGGACGTGGGGCTGCGCTGCGGCCTCGGCGAGGTGGCCGGCAAGCTGGTCTCAGAGCTCTCCAAGGGCTACCGCCAGCGCGTCGGGCTCGCGCAGGCGATGCTGCACGATCCGGACATCCTGATCCTCGACGAGCCGACGAGCGGCCTCGATCCCAACCAGATCGTCGAGATCCGCTCGCTCATCAAGGAGATCGGGCGCGAGAAGACGGTCATCCTCTCGACCCACATCCTGCCGGAGGTGCAGGCCACCTGCAGCCGCATCCTGATCATCAGCGGCGGCAAGCTGGTGGCCGACGGCACGCCCGACTCGCTGCGGGCCCGCGAGAAAGGCGGCCGCTACCGGGTGGTCGTGGAGTCGAACGGCGTCCCCAAGGAGGCGATCCGCGAGCGGCTGGCCAGCCTGGCCGGCGTCGCCCACTGCGAGGCGATCGCCGGCGAGGAGGGGTCGCACGCCTTCGCGATCGACGCCTCGGCGGCCGCCGATCTGCGCAAGCCGATCTTCCGCGCCGCCGTCGACAACCGCTGGACGCTGCTCGAGCTGCTGCGCGAGTCGGCCTCCCTCGAAGACGTGTTCCGCAACCTCACCCAGACCGAGAAAGGGAACTCATGAGCCCCGCGCTGGTGATCTCGCGGCGCGAGATCAGGACCTACTTCAACTCGCCGGTGGCGTACATCGTCGTCCCGGTGTTCGTCATCGTGACCGGGTACCTGTTCTTCACCCAGCTCTTCCTGGAAAAGCAGGCCGACCTGCGCGGCTTCTTCAACATCATGCCGCTGCTGTTCATGTTCATCATCCCGGCCATCACCATGCGGCTGCTGGCCGACGAGAAGTCGAGCGGGACGCTGGAGCTGCTCATCACCATGCCGGTGCGCGACTGGGAGGTGGTGGTGGGGAAGTTCCTGGCCGCCATGGCCCTGCTCTGCACGGCGATCGGGCTGACGCTGGTGTTCGCCTTCACCGTGCGGTCGATGGGGCCGCTCGACCGCGGGCCCGCCATCGGCGGGTACATCGGCCTGGTCCTCATGGGCGGCGCCTACGTGGCCATCGGGGTGATGGCCTCCTCGCTGACGCGCAACTCGATCGTGTCGTTCATCGTCGCCTTCGCCATCTCGTTCGTGCTCTACCTGCTCGGCAAGCTGACCCAGTTCCTCCCCGAGGCGCTGCAGCGGCTGGTCGCCTACCTGAGCATCGACGCGCACTTCGAGAACATCGGCCGCGGCGTCATCGACACCCGGGACGTCATCTACTACCTGTCGGTGATCACGGTGAGCCTGCTCATCGCCACCCTCTCCCTCGAATCGCGGCGCTGGAGATAAGCCATGGCCAACGACGAGAAGACCAAGCCCGAGATGCACCAGCGCAAGCGCCTGTCGGCGTCCAACGCCACCAGCTTCGTGGTGCTGACGATCGGCGCCGTGGTGGCGGTGAACCTGATCGGGACGCGCCTGTTCGGGCGCCTCGACCTGACGCAGAACAAGGTCTACACGCTGTCCGACGCCTCCAAGGAGATCGTCCGCGCCCTGCCCGACTACCTGACGGTCAAGGCCTACATCTCCAAGGACCTGCCGCCCGAGCTGCAGAACACCAGCCGCTACGTGCGCGACATGATGGACGACTACCGGACCTACTCGAAGGGGAAGCTCCGCTTCGAGGCCTTCGATCCGCAGTCGGACAAGAAGATCGAGGACGAGGCCAACGCCTGCAAGGTGCAGAAGCTGCAGATCCAGGTGATGCGCTCGCAGAAGTTCGAGGTCGGCACCTACTGGCTGGGGCTCTGCTTCCAGTACCAGGGGAAGGACGACGCCATCCCGGAGATCGGCCAGGTCGAGGGGCTGGAGTACACCGTCTCCTCGATGATCAAGCGGCTCACCCAGAAGAAGCGCAAGGTGGCCTTCACCACCGGCCACGGCGAGCAGGACCTCTCGCAGGGGTTCACCTTCCTCAAGCACGTCATCGACCAGGAGTTCGACACCACCACGGTGAACCCCTCGACCGCCGCGATCGGCGACGACGTCGACGCGCTGGTGGTGGGCGGCCCCAAGCAGGCCTTCGACGACAAGGGGCGGCGCGAGATCGATCGCTTCCTCATGAAGGGGCGCGGGGCGATCTTCCTGGTCGACGGGATGGTGCTCTCCTCGCCGCGCGGGCAGATGCCCCAGATGGAGCCGGCCGGCGGCCCCAAGGTCGGCCAGGCCAACCAGGCCGGCCTCAACGAGCTGCTCGAGAAGTACGGCTTCAAGGTCGGCGACGACTTCGTGTTCGACCGCCAGGACGTCCCGGGGCCGGTCGACCTCGGCGGCCGCAAGATGATCAAGGACCTGCCGGTGTTCGTGGGGGTCAAGACCGAGCAGACCGACAAGTCGAACTCCATCCTCGAGGGGGTCAACGCGGTGGTCTTCCCGTTCGCCAGCTCGGTCTCGCTGGTGGGGCCGCTCGCCGACGGCAAGGTGCAGATGCCGAACGCGAAGCTCTGGACGCTGGCCGCCTCCTCGCCCGAGGCCTGGAAGCAGACCGGCTTCTTCTTCTTCTCGCCGATGGCGCAGATCGAGGAGGCCAAGGACCCCAAGGACCACGGCGTGTTCGGCCTGGCCTACGCCTACCAGGGGATCCTCAAGAGCGCCTACCCGCCCCCGGGCGCGCAGCCGGGGATGTCGGTCCCCGACAACCAGCCGGCGGCCGAGTCGCGCAAGCCGGTCCGCATGATGGTGGTCGGTGACTCCGACTTCGCCTCCGACGAGTACCTGCAGCTGGCGCGCTACTTCCCGTTCTACGGCGGCGGCGCCCAGATGCTGTTCAACGCCATCAGCTGGACCCTGGAGGACGAGGCGCTCACGCCGGTCCGGACCAAGACGGTCGCCGCGCGGCCGATCGACGTCGGCTCCGACGGGAAGGTGGTCACCATCAAGGCGATCAACATCGCCGGGGTGCCGTTGCTCTTCATCGGGTTCGGGATTCTGCGCTGGCGGGTCCGCCGCGCGCGACGACAGGGTCAGAAACTATGAACAAGAAGACGCTCACCGCGCTGGGGGCCTTCGTGGTCCTCGGCATCATCGCCATCGTGGCGCTCCGCCAGCCCGAGAAGGGGGAGCGCGCCAGCGACCACCCGCGGCCGCTCCCGGTCTTGAACCCGGTGGAGATCACCACCCTCGACGTCACCAAGGGGGGGACCACCACCACCATCAAGAACGAGGGCGGGATCTACAAGGTCACCGCGCCGGTCACCTACCCCGCCGACGCCTCCAACGCCAAGGCCGCCTTCGACGGGCTGGGGAAGATGGACATCAACGACCTCGTCACCTCGCAGCCCGACAAGCAGGCGGAGTTCGAGGTCGACGACAAGTCGGGCGTCCACGTGGTGGCCAAGCACGACGGCAAGGTGCTGGCCGACTTCGTGGTCGGCAAGTCGATGGGGGGCGGGACCATGCTCCGGCCCACCGGCTCGAACGACGTCTGGCGGGCGAGCGGCATCAGCAAGTTCACCTTCGACAAGGGGCCGACCGAGTGGCGCGACAAGGGGATCACCACCTTCATCGCCGCCGAGGCCGAGAAGCTCGACGTGGCGGCCAAGGACGGCGCCAAGATCTCGCTCAAGAAGACCGGCACCAAGGAGGGGAGCGAGGAGAAGTGGGACGTCGTCTCCAGCTCGCTCAAGATCGAGAAGCTCGACAACGCCGTCCCCAACGGGATCGTCACCGCGCTGGCCAACTGGAAGGCCAATGACTTCGCCGACGGCACCACGCCGGCGCAGGCCGGGCTCGACGCCCCCGAGCTGACGGTCACCGTCGGCCTCAAGGGGGGGCGCAGCGTGACCGCCCTGGTGGGCGGCAAGAAGGGGGACGACACCTACGTCAAGAAGAGCGACGCCCCCCAGATCTTCCTGGTCAAGAAGTTCAACCTCGAGCGGATGGACAAGCGGCCGCTCGAGTTCCGCGACAAGACGCTGTGCGACCTGCCGGCCGACGACCTGACCGAGATCGCGGTCAGCGCGGGCGACAAGTCCTACACGCTCACCAAGAGCGGCGGCGCGTGGAAGGCCAGCAAGCCGGCCAAGCTGGAGCTCGACACCTCGAAGGTGACGCCCATCGCGGGCGCCTTCAAGGACTGGAAGGCGGCCGGCTTCGCCGACGACCAGTCGCTCAAGGACAACGGCCTGGCCAAGCCGCGCGTCATCACCGTCAAGGCCAAGAGCAACAAGACCAGCGCCCCCGCCTGCCAGGTGCGCGTCGGCGACGAGACCAAGGACAAGGTCGACTACTACGTCGCCACCGCCAAGAGCCCGGACGTCCTCCTGGCGCCGAAGTGGGCCGTCGACCGCATCCTGGTCAAGCCGGACGACCTCAAGGGGTCGGGCGGCACCACGGCGTCCGCCAAGCCGGCCTCGCCGGCCGGGAAGAAGCTGGCGGCCAAGAAGTAGCGGCCGGCGCCGTCACGCGGCGCTGGACGCGCGGGCGCCGTCACGCGGCGCTGGACGCGCCGCTTTGCTCGCGCCGCCGGATGATGCGCGCCTGGCGGCGCAGCTCGGAGGCGGTCTCGTCGCGACCGGAGCGGTCCTCGTACTCGGCGTAGGCGTCGAGGGTGCGGGCCAGCTCCAGCTCGGCGCCGGCGCCGGTCAGCACCTCGACCGCCCGATCGAACATCTCGCGCGCGCCGCCCAGGTCCGGCTCGCCGGGCGCGCCGGCGCCGACCGCC
>DASZVW010000751.1:0-3035 GCA_035546895.1 Polyangia bacterium | reverse complement strand
CGAGCCCTCCCGCGCCCAGCAGCAAACCGACCAGCGCCCCAGTTCCAGCGGCGAAGAAGCTCCTGCCGGCGACCGACATCTTGGAAATCATCATGGTCAAAAAACGTATCACACATTTCATATATATTTTGCAGCAATAAGAGACACCCCTCGAAAAGGCGACGCCGAAGCCCAAAACGGGACGGGCGCCCCCGGGCCTATCCCGGGGGCGCCGTCCACCCCAACACGACCGAGGAACCACCCTCGTGTCGCGTGGCCCCCGCCGGGTTGGTGAGCCCGGCGGGCACCATCTTTTCGAAGGACCCCGCGCCGGCTACGTCGCCGGGCTGGGGACCACGGCGCGCGCCGGAGAGCCCTGGGGCTCCTCGGCGAGCGCGAAGCCATGCGAGGAGCCGACCAGCTCGGGGTAGGCGCCGCCGCCGTGCTCGTGCAGGTCGATCCCTTCGAGCTCGCCCTCCTTGGAGACGCGCAGGCCGACCGTCACCTTGACCACGTACATCATGAGCAGCGAGGCGACCAGCGTGGCGCCGCCGATGGCCAGGCTGCCGAGGGCCTGGGCGACCAGCTGGTTGGCGCCGCCGCCGTAGAAGAGGCCGGTGACGACCGCGCCCGCCGAGTTGTCGGCGCCGGTCGGCGTCGGGGCGCCGTACTGGCCGGTGGCGAACAGGCCGAGCGAGAGCGTCCCCCAGATGCCGCAAGCGCCGTGGACGGCGACCGCGCCCACCGGATCGTCGATCCGCAGGTACTCCATCAGGTCGACGCAGAGCGCGCAGACCGGGCCCGAGATGGCGCCGATCATGATGGCGCCGAACGGCGACACCCAGTAGCAGGGGCAGGTGATGGCCACCAGGCCGGCCAGGAAGCCGTTGATGGTCATGCCGCAGTCCCACACCTTGTTCTTGGGGTACATCCAGAACATCGCCGAGAGGCCGCCGGCGCAGGCCGCCAGCGTGGTGTTGGCGGCGACGCGCCCGATGCCGGCCGCGTCCATCGCCGACAGCGTGCTGCCCGGGTTGAACCCGTACCAGCCGAACCAGAGGATGACGCCGCCGACCGCCGCGATGGTCATGTCGTGGCCGGGCATGGCCCCGCCGCCGTCGCGCTTGAACTTGCGGCCGATCCGCGGCCCGAGGACGATGGCGCCCGCCAGCGAGACCATGCCGCCGATGGTGTGGACCACCGTCGAGCCGGCGAAGTCGTGGAAGGCCGCCGGGTGGATGGTGTTCAGCCAGCCGTCCGGGCCCCAGGCCCAGTGGCCGAAGATCGGGTAGATGAAGCCCGAGACGAAGAAGCTGTAGACGAGGTCACCCACGAAGCCGGTGCGGCCGATCATGGCGCCCGAGGTGATGGTCGAGCAGGTGTCGGCGAAGGCGTACTGGAACAGGAAGAAGGTCAGGATCGAGACCCCCGTCGTCCCATAGGTCTCGGGCGCGCCGTGCAGGAAGAAGAACTGGTGGCCGATGAAGCCGTTCCCGGCGCCGAACATGAACGCGAACCCGAACGCCCAGAACAGCAGGCCGCACAGGCAGGTGTCGACGATCCCCTCGAGCAGGACGTTCACCGTCTCGCGCGTGCGGGCGAACCCGGCCTCGAGGAACATGAACCCCGCCTGCATGAAGAAGACGAGGAACGCCGTCACCAGCGTCCACATGTTGTTCATGGGGTTCACGTAGGCCGGGGGCGCCGCCGCGGCCTCGTCGGCGAAGGCCGGGTGCCCGAAGTAGCGCGGGATCCCCGCGATGATGAGAAAGAGGAGCGCGAGCCCCAGCGCCTTGCCGCCGAGCAGCGCGTAAAACACGCGCCGGCGCTCGGCGGTCTTCATCCCGTCTATGAACCGTTTGATCACGATGTCCTCCAGGTTTTGCGTGACGCCATCCGGGCGCCTGCAGGACATCCTGCCGATCTTGCATTTCGCAATTATTTCCAGACATCGCTAGTTGCGTAACTCCAGCGACTTAGCCCGTCTTGTCGCCTGAACGCGGACGCATCTGGCAATTCGCGGCCGACTGACCGGCGAATTGCAATCACCGCCCGGAAACACACCGGTCCCGTGGACCGCTGAACACGGACCTGGCGCCTGGTCGGGCGCCGGCTAGACCTTGCCCAGCGCGAAGCCGTCGTGCAGCGCGCGCACGGCCAGCTCGGCGTACTTGGCGTCGATCACGCAGGAGATCTTGATCTCGGAGGTCGCGATGAGCTGCACGGCGATGTTCTCGCGCGCCAGGATCTCGAACATCTTCAGCGCCACGCCGGCGTGCGAGCGCATCCCGACGCCGACCACCGAGACCTTGGAGAGGTTCGTCTCGGTCTTGATCTGGTCGGCCGGGCAGAGGTGGCCGCACTGCTTGACCAGCAGGTCCCTGGCGCGCGCCAGATCGGCCGCCGGCAGCGTGAAGGTGAAGTTGGTGCGCCCGTCCTGGACGTAGGCCTGGACGATCACGTCGACCACGATCCCGGCGGCGGCCAGCGGGCGCAGCACGGTCGCCTGGATCCCGGCCTGATCGGAGATCCCGTGCATGGTGATCTTCGCTTCGTCCTTGGTGGCGGTGACGCCGGAGACCAGGACCGATTCCATCGCTTTTTCTTCAGGCACGACCCATGTCCCTTCGTTGTCGTTGAAGCTCGATCGGACGTGGATCGGGACGCCGAACTTCATCCCGAACTCCACCGAGCGGATCTGCAGAACCTTGGCCCCCAGCGAGGCGAGCTCCAGCATCTCCTCGTAGCTGATGCGGCTCACCTTGCGCGCGGTGGGGACCACGTTGGGGTCGGCGGTGTAGACGCCGTCGACGTCGGTGTAGATCTCGCAGACGTCGGCCTTGAGCGCGGCCGCCACCGCCACGCCCGAGGTGTCCGAGCCGCCCCGCCCCAGCGTGGTGATGTTCCCCTCGCGGTCGACCCCCTGGAACCCGGCCACCACCGCGATCTTCCCGTCGGCGAGCGCGTCGTTGATGGCCCGGGCGTCGATCTCCTGGATGCGCGCGCGCGCGAAGGCGCTGTCGGTGAGGACCCGGACCTGGTGGCCGAGGAGCGAG
>DASZVW010000750.1:0-2732 GCA_035546895.1 Polyangia bacterium | reverse complement strand
GCGCCTACCGGCGGCTGGCGCTGCTGCACCACCCGGATCGGGCGGGCGCCGCCAGCGCGGAGACCTTCGCCCGGATCGCCGAGGCCTACCGGATGCTCGCGGATCCCACGGCGCGGACGGCCTACGACGCGCACCTGTTCGAGCACGAGCGGGCCTTCGGCGCCGCGCCGGCGGCGGGCGACGGGCGCTCCTGGACGGTCTCGGCGGCGGGCTGGAGCGCCACCTTCCGACGCGCCATCCCCGACCTCGTCGCGCGGCTCTCGGGCCCGCTCGAGCAATTGGTGGCGGCGGGGGCGGCGCGGCTCGACGGCGACGGCGTGCTCGAGCTGTCTCTGACGGGGGCCGAGGCGGCGCGCGGCGGGACCGCGGTGGTGGAGATGGCGCTGCCGATCCTCTGCCCCACCTGCGGCGGGGTGGCCCGCCCGGGCGGCGTCTGGTGCCGCCGCTGCGAGCACGCCGGCCGGGTCACCGAGACGGTCCCGGTCGAGGTCCGCTTCCCGGCGGCGGCGCGCGACGGGCTGGTGGTGACCGCCACGCTCCGGCAGGCCGGCCTCACCACGCCGCGGGCGCGCCTGCGCGTTTCGAGGTAATCAAGCCCGTCGCATGCGCGTCCTCCTGCTGACGGCGCCGATGGTGCAGCTCAACACGCCGTACCCGGCCACGGCGTACCTGGCCGGGTTCCTGCGCCTGCACGCCGGCGAGCTGGGCCTGGAGATCGCGCAGGCCGACCCGGCGCTCGAGCTGTTCTTGCGGCTCTACTCGCGCGCGGGCCTCGGGCGCGTGCGCGCGGCGCTCGGCGGCCGCTCGCCCGCGGTGGCGTCGTTCCGCCGCCACGCCGACCGCTACCTCGAGACCGTCGACGCCGTGATCGGTTTTTTACAGGGGCGCGATCCGAAGCTGGCCGCGCGCCTGGTGCGCCGCCGCTTCTTGCCCGAGGGGCCGCGGTTCGCGCCGCTCGCCCGCGCGCTCGGCGCCGCCGATCCGGCCGACGCGCCGCTGGCCGCCGCCTACCGGGAGCTTTCGCCCGCCGATCGGGCCAAGCACCTCGCCAGCCTCTACGTCGACGACCTGGCCGACGCCATCCGCGAGGGGATCGACCCGCGGTTCGAGCTCTCGCGCTACGCCGAGAAGCTGGCCGAGAGCGCCGCCAGCTTCGATCCGCTGGCCGCGGCGCTCGAGGGGCCGCCCACGCTGGTCGACGAGCTCACCGACGCCGTGGGCGCCGAGCTGGCCGCGCGCCACCGGCCGGACGTGGTGGGGATCAGCGCGCCGTTCCCGGGCAACGTCTACGGCGCCTTCCGGCTGGCGCGCGCGATCCGCCGCGCGCGCCCCGCGGCGCGGCTGGTGCTGGGCGGCGGCTACGTCAACACCGAGCTGCGCGCGCTGCGCGAGCCGCGGGTGTTCGACAGCTTCGACTACGTGACGCTCGACGACGGCGAGCGGCCGCTCCTGAACCTCTTGCGCCACCTCGGCGCCGGGGGCGCGCCGGCGCCGCTCCACCGGACGTTCGTGCGCGAGGGGGGCCGCGTGGTCCTCAAGACCGATCCGGCGGCGCGCGACGTCCCGCACGCCGAGACCGGCACGCCGACCTACGCGGGGTTGCCGCTCGATCGCTACGTCTCGCTGTTCGAGATGCTGAACCCGATGCACCGCCTGTGGTCCGACGGGCGCTGGAACAAGCTGACGCTCGCGCACGGCTGCTACTGGAAGAAGTGCACCTTCTGCGACGTCTCGCTCCCGTACATCGGCCGCTACGAGGCGGCCTCGGCCGACCTGATCGTCGACCGCGTGGAGGCGCTGGTGGCGGAGACGGGCGAGCGCGGCTTCCACTTCGTCGACGAGGCGGCGCCGCCCGCGATGCTGCGCGCGGTGTCGCAGCGCCTGCTCGACCGCGGCGTCGCCATCACCTGGTGGGGGAACATCCGGTTCGAGAAGACCTTCACCCCCGCGCTCGCCGAGCTGATGGCGCGCGCCGGCTGCCTGGCGGTCACCGGCGGGCTGGAGGTCGCCTCCAACCGGCTGCTCTCGCTCATGCAGAAGGGGGTGACGGTCGAGCAGGTGGCGCGCGTGACCCGCGCCTTCACCGACGCCGGCGTCATGGTGCACGCCTATCTGATGTACGGCTTCCCGACCGAGACCGAGCAGGAGACCGTCGACGCGCTCGAGCGGGTGCGCCAGCTGTTCGACGCCGGCTGCATCCAGTCGGCGTTCTGGCACCGCTTCGCGGCCACCGTGCACAGCCCGATCGGCCTCCAGCCGCGGCGGTACGGCCTCCGCGTCCTGCGCGCGCCCGGCGCCTTCGCGCGCAACGAGCTGCCGTTCGAGGACCCGACCGGCACCGACCACGACTTCCTCGGCGAGGGGCTGCGCAAGGCCCTCTACAACTACATGCACGGCGTGGGGCTGGACCTCGACGTCCGATCCTGGTTTTCTCCGCCCGGTGGCGGCGCCCGGCGCGGGCGGCGGAAGGTCCCCGCCGCGCAGGTCCCGCCCGATCTCGTCGTCAAGGCGCTCGCCGCCTCCTGACCATGCCCATCAAGCCCTGGTTCCCCACCCTCATCTACGACGCGCCGCTGGTGGCGCGCGGCGGGGCGGCGTTCGCGCGCGCGCTGCTCGAGGAGTGCCACAAGATCCGCGCCCACGACCGCGGCGGTGAACGCTGGTGCCGGAAGAACTACCCGGCCGGCTACTCCTCGTACGGCACGATGACCAACCTCCACCAGACGTTCTCC
>DASZVW010000749.1:0-4887 GCA_035546895.1 Polyangia bacterium | reverse complement strand
CCTGGTCGCCGCCGGATGCTGAACCTCGCCCGCCCCCTGGCCCTCGCGCTGTTCGCCGTGCTGGCGTTCGGCGCGGCGCCTGCCCGGGCGGCCGCCGCCGCGCCGGCCCAGGTGAACAAGTCGGCGCGCCCGGACGCCAAGCCGGCGACCAAGCTGACCACCAAGAAGTCGGGCAAGGCGACCAAGAAGGGGCCGAAGAACGCGCCGGTCGTCCTCTACGCCGTCAACCGGCGCGAGACGATGGCGCTGCGGCTGCGCGACGGCAAAGGGCGCCCCGTGAAGGGGATGCAGCGCCGCTTCGACCACTTCCTGCGCTGCCACTACACCAACGTCGAGCACAAGATGGACCCGCGGCTGATGCGGCTCCTGTACCAGACGGGGCACCACTGGCCGGGGCGGCGGCTGGAGGTGGTCTCCGGCTACCGCCACCCGACCATCGCCAAGAACCCGCACAGCCCGCACATGAAGGGGCTGGCCTGCGACTTCCGCGTCGAGGGGGTCAAGACGGCCGAGCTGCGCGACTATCTGCGGCGGACGTTCGACAAGGTGGGCGTCGGCTACTACCCGAACTCGAGCTTCGTCCACCTCGACGTCCGAAAGGACCGCTCGGCGTTCTGGATCGACTACTCGGGGCCGGGCGAGCGGGCGGTCTACTCGGCCACCCCCGACGCGGACCTCAAGAGCGGGCGCGCCGATCGCTACCACCCGACCAAGATCGACAGCTCCTGGGCCGAGGAGGCCCCCGCGGCCGACGGTCGAGCCGGCGCCGCCACCCCGCCGGACGACGCCGAAAAAGACCAGGAAACGCCCTGATTGGGGCGAGATTTTTTGTGCTAACTTCCGCAGTTCCTCCGGCGGGCGCCGCCGGGAAGGTCACGAGGAGGCCCCGATGAGAATGAGAGGTGCTTTTGTGCTGGCTCTGTCGCTCGGCGTCGCTGCCGCCGGGACGATCACGCCGAGTTACGCCAAAGGCAAAAAGAAGAAGGGGGGCGGGGAGGGGAGCGCGCCGACCGCGAGCGCCAAGGAGGTCGACAAGCTGAAGGCGGTGCGGCTCGGCGATCCCGACGCGGGGACCTTCAAGTGGGGGATGAAGCCGGAGGAGGTGATGGCCGCCGTCCGCGTGGCCATCGAGGGGAAGTACAAGAAGCCGATCGCCGAGGCGTCGGCCGATCCCGGCAAGCAGCAGCGCGTGCGCGACCAGATGGTCCGCGAGATCAACGCGGTCAAGAAGAGCTACACCAAGTTCGACGGGCAGAAGAGCGGCTGGGACGTCTCCATCGTGGGCCCCGAGTTCCAGCAGGGGACCGGCGAGGCGCTGCTGGTGACCAAGGAAGACATGTGGACCCGCTACTTCTTCTTCTTCGAGGACGGGCTCTACAAGATGTTCCTGGCCTTCAACAAGGACGCCCTGCAGGGGAAGTCGTTCGCCGACTTCGGCAAGAGCATGGAGGCCCGCTACGGCAACGCCCGCGCGGTCTACCGCGACGACAAGACGAGGGGCGGCGTCGACCACGTGCTCGACCACTTCGCCTGGAACGCGGGGCCCGACCGCCTCAAGCTGGTCGACCGCTCCGAGTTCTACGGCGTCTACTGCCTGGTGCTCTACGACCAGGCGACGCACGAGCGGGTGGTCGAGAAGCGCAAGGTCGTCAACCCCGACACCGTCCAGAAGGACGAGCTGGTCGAGGCGGTCTCCACCCGCGGCAAGGAGGGGAACGACGAGAACGACGACATCATCGACCGCGTCGTGGGCCACGAGACCAAGAAGCCGGGGACCGAGCAGCACGAGGACATCGTGGTGCCGTCGCAGAGCGGCAAGGGGATCACCCCCGACGAGGTGAACACCAAGAGCGCTCCCTCCGAGAGCAAGAAGAAGGCGTCGAAGAAGTCGAACTCGAACGACGCCATGGACGGCCTCGAGCTTTGATGATGTGAGGCGCGCGGCTCTTCCGATAGCGCTCGCCGTGGTGGCGGCGGGGCGCGCCGCCGGCGCGGCCGCCGCCCCTTGCACCGTCCTCAACTACACCTTCCAGCCGGACTGCTTCCGCGCCGCCGGCGCGGCCGGCTGCACCTTCGACCCCACGCACCCCGACCTGGGGCCGCAGATCGCGGTCTGGGTGGAGAGCGCGGACGGCAGCACCTTCGTCGACACGCTGATGGTCACCAACGCGGTGGCGCTCCACGGCATCGGCAACCGCCCGGGCGATCCGGACCTGGTGTCGGGGCCCAAGTTCCCGTACGGGCGCCGGCCGATGGCGCTGCCGATCTGGGCACACGCGCGCGGCGAGCTCTACACCTACGTGGCCATGAACGCCGGCCCCGAGGACGAGCTGGCCGACCACGAGAACATCTCCTCGCCGGAGCCGTACTTCTGCCGGCCGATGTTGCAGAGCGAGATCGTCGACGCCGTCACCTGCCCGAGCGGCCAGTTCCGCAGCGCCAAGGGGGTGCTCGACACGACGCAACCGGCCCAGTACTACCCGCCCCGCGCCGATCTCTACGACTACGGCGGCAGCCTGTGCGTGACCCGGATCGACTACCCCGGGTCCTGCACGCCCGGTGACTCGGCGAAGTACTTCGCGATGAACGACGTCGACGTGGTGGCGGCGGCGACGCCGGCCTACGGCGCCCCCTTCACCGGGAGCTGGGTCGTCCCCGCCGGGCTGGCGTCCGGGGACTACGTGCTGGCGGTCGAGGTGGGCAAGGAGTTCGACACCAACGCCAGCTACCAGCTCCCCAACGAGGTGAGCGCCTACGACCAGCAGTACTACCCGAACTACGGCCAGCACGGGAACCTCGGCCAGCCGTCGGTCCTCTACCGGGTCCCGTTCAGCTTCAGCCCCGGCGCCACCGGGACCACGGCCGTGACCGACATGGCCGGCTACGGCGACGCGACCGGGATGACCGGCGCGGTGAACCCGCCGGACGCCACCATCAGCAGCGACCCCGGCAGCGGGGCGGGGCGGCTCCTGACCATGAACGGCCCCGGCGGGCCGTCGCGGGTGGCGGTGACGCTGGGGAGCTGCCCCTCGATCGACTGCAGCGCCAACCCCTCTCCCGTCCCCCTGCCGGTCTCCTTCACCGCCACCGCGACCGACACCGGGACCGGCGTCGTCTTGTCGGTGCTGCAGTCGAGCGAGCGTGGCGGCCAGCCGGTGGTCGGCTACGACGTCCGCTACGCCGTGCTCCCCACCAACGCCACCATCGACGCCGCCTCCTTTCCGTCCTGGACGCCGGCGCCGCCCCTCCCGGTCGCCGCGCCGGGGACGACGACCCCCCTCGAGATCGACGGGCTGACGCCGGTCAGCACCTACGGCGTCGGGATCCGCGCGCTGGGCGTCTGCGGCGCCTCGCCGCCCACGTTCCAGGTCTTCTACACGCCGCGCATCAAGTACACCAAGCTGTCGGGGTGCTTCGTGGCGACCGCGGCCTTCGGCTCGGACCTCGCGCCCGAGGTGGCCACGCTGCGCCGGCTGCGCGACCTGGCGACGGCCCGCAGCACGTTCGCCAGGGCGGCCGTCGACCTCTATTACCGCTCCTCGCCGCCGCTCGCCGCCGCCCTGGCCCGCTCCGACGTCGCCCGCGCCACCGTCCGCGCCGCCCTCCGCCTCATCTCCCGCTGACGGCTCCGCTCGGCTTCCCGACGGACGCGGCGGCGCCGGGGTGTGTATCTCCCCGCCGCTCGCGAGAAGGTGTCAGCCTCGGCCGCAGACGATCAGAGCGGCCTGCGGCGGCTCGCGGCGGAGAGACATACACCCCGCCCCCGCCGCACCTCCGGGCACACCTCGACTCCGCTTCGATCCCCAACGATGCCGATCGCGATTGTCCGGCTAGGTCGATCGAAAGCGAGGCCTTATCGCGTGAGCGGAGGTGGGCTTTGCCCACCGGAGCTCGTCGCGGGAGGGTTCGGGAACCCTCCCAGGGTTCCCGATTTAGAAGACCGTGAAGATGTCGGGGCGGGCGGCGTCCTTGCTGATCCCCTCGAGGAGCTCCTTCTGCATGGTGGTCAGCTGGCTGACGAGAATGCGGATGGCGGCGACGCGCTGCTTGTAGCTCTCCTGGCGGACCTGATCGGGCGAGCCGGTCATCACGGCGTCCAGGAAGGGGGTCGGCTTGATCGGGACCACGTTGCTGAGATCGGGCTTGGGGCCGATGCTGCGGTCGACCCACGGCGCGCCCGAGCCGGAGCGGATCTTGAAACCGGTGATGTCGCCGGTGCAATCCTTGCCGCTCTTGCCACCCTTGCAGGTCGGATCGCCGACCTCGACGAGGTTGGCGACGACGAGCTTGTTCGAGCTGTTGTCGAAGACGATCCCGTAGTTCTTGCCGGTCGCGGCCGCCGACTTCTCGGCGTAGCTCTTGAGCGCCTCGGCGTCGTTGTCGGTCCGGCGGACGTGACGCTCGATCTCGTTATAGAGAGCGATGGTGTCGTAGTAATAGTTGAACAGCTTGTCGACGTCGGCGTCCGGGAGGCGGAAGAAGTCGACGCGGAAGATCGTGGCCGTTGTCGGCCGCGGCTCGAGCTTCACCGCCTTGAGGTCGGCGACGAGCTGCGGATCGTAGGCCAGCGGATCCTTCTTGGCGGCCGTCAGGCGCTGCTGGCTGCGGGCGACCGCCAGGCCGATCGTGCCCAGCGTCTTCTGCATCCCTTCGAGCTCGGTCTGCACGATCTTGGCCGCGTGGTTGGCCGTGTTCATGTTCTTGCGGCCGATGTCGGCCATGCCGAGCCCGCCGCCCAGCGCGAAGGCCGCCGCGCCGACGATGACCGAAGCGATGATGACCGACTTCCCCTTGCCCGAGGTCACCTTCTGAACGGGGGCGCCGTCGTCGATGGTGCGCAGGTCGAAGCCGCCCTGCGGGGCGCGCATGTTGGCGTAGGGGTTCATC
>DASZVW010000748.1:0-7512 GCA_035546895.1 Polyangia bacterium | reverse complement strand
CGACGGGCACCGGCGGCGCCACGAGCACCGGCGGTTCCACCGGCACCGGCGGCGGCTCCGGCACCCGCGGCA
Organism: Polyangia bacterium; assembly: GCA_035546895.1. Classification (GTDB taxonomy): domain Bacteria; phylum Myxococcota_A; class Polyangia; order Fen-1088; family Fen-1088; genus JADGRB01. The sequence continues at coordinate 7,440 of DASZVW010000748.1, read as the reverse complement.
CCACGGCCACCGGCGGCGCCACGGGGACCGGCGGCACCAGCGCCACCGGCGGCGCCACCGGAAAGGGAGGCACGACCGGCACCGGCGGGTCCACCGGCACCGGCGGCGCCACGAGCACCGGCGGGGCGACCGGCACCGGCGGCACCACGGCCACCGGCGGCGCGACTGGGACCGGCGGCGCCACCGGCACCGGCGGCAGTTCCTCCGGGACCTGCGACATGGGGACGACGACCACCACCTGGGCGACGGGCTGCGCCACCGCCCCCACCGCCGCCTGCGTGAGCGGCACCTGGACCGACCCGGGCTCGACCACCAACGATCCGCTGGTCTGCCAGTCGGCGCACTTCGCGGTCCACTCGCCGGCGGGGACGATCACCGCGGCCCAGTGCACGGCGGCCACCGACCAATTGGAGAACGTGATCTGGCCACTCTACTTCGGCAACCCGATGTACCTGCCGGAGCCGTTCTGCAAGTCGGCCAACAAATCGAAGGTCAGCGTGGTCATCCACAGCGACTACGGCCTCACCGGCGGCTGCTGGGGGAACGGCCTCCCCGGCTTCTGGATCGGCCCCGGCGCCACCGCCGACCACTGGGGGCTGGCGCACGAGTTCATGCACTCGGTCCAGTGCAGCGTCGGCACCGGCCTCAACTGCGGCAGCGGCGCCAACACCTGCGGCTGGATCTACGAGAGCCACGCCAACTGGGCGGCGCAGCAGCAGCCCGAGTACCACACCTCGAACGTCCACTGCTCCGAGCTTTCGGTGAACGCGCCCCACCTCTACGCGGGGTCGACGCGCGTCCGCTACTGCGACTGGCAGATCATGGAGTACCTGAAGGACAAGTACTGCTACGCGGCGGTCAACAGCATCTGGCTCAACTCGCCCGCCAGCAACGATCCCTTCAACAACATCATGGCCTCGCGCGGCTGGACCATCGGCCAGCTCAACGACTTCTTCGGCGAGTGGGCGATGCACAACGTGACCTGGGACTACCAGGACCCGGCGCCCGAGAGCACCGCGGGCGGCAACCAGGGGGCCCTCTACCGCAAGAACTACGGCCTCATCACCGACACCTCGCACACCGATCGCCGCATCCGCATGACGACGCTCGACCCGCTGGACACCAGCGTCGCCAGCAACCGCCGCTTCGTGGTCCCCGACGGCTGGGCGCCGCAGCGCTGGGGTTACAACATCGTGCAGCTGGTCCCCGACGCGGGCGCCACCACCGTGACCGTCACCTTCCGCGGCGTCATCCAGAGCGGGGCCAACGCCGACTTCCGCTGGGGGCTGGTCGCCACCGATTCCGCGATCACCAAGCCGCGCTACAGCCAGATCCAGAAGGGGACCGACGGCGCGCTCACCTTCTGCGTGAACCCGGGCGAGTCGCTGTTCCTGGTGGTCGTCGCCACGCCGTCGGTCCAGCAGCACCTGGTGTGGGACCAGCTCTACAACACGATCTACCGCTACCCCTACATGGTGCAGCTCGCCAACGCCTGGCCCCAGGGCTGGCAGGGCGGCGCGCAGGCGGCCTGCCCGTCCGGCCTCACGCGCGTGGCCAACGGCGGCGGCTGCGGCCCCGCGAGCCTGCCGTCGACGGTGTTCGTCGGCCCCTACGCCACCGTCCTCTCGACCGCCACGGTGAGCGGCAACGCGCACATCCAGGACCACGCGACGATCGTGAAGGGGACCGTCTCCGGCGGGACCATCGGCGCGCTCAGCCTGGTGGGCATGACCTCCAACCCGGCCAACGGCTTCAACGTCAGCGGCACGGCGACCGTGAAGACGACCTTCATGCCGCTCGGCTTCTTCGAGAGCGGCCAGTCGCTGAGCGGGAGCGCGTCGCTGGTCGGCGACGTCGAGTTCCGCGGCGTCGGCTTCACCGAGTCCGCCGGGACCTTCTACGGCTACGTCGACAACACCATCACCGCCGCCACCAGCACCACCGACGTCACGATGCCTGGGCCCTACACCTGGCGAAACTGACCTACGGCTTGGGGATCCGGAGGGTCTTGCTGATCATGCCGCTGCCGTGGAGGACGTAGAGGAGGCTCCAGGGGTGGAGGGCGAAGCCGGCGGGTGAGAGCGCGCCCAGCGGGAGGCGCTCCTGCCAGTGGCCGGTGGCGGCGAGGACGGCCAGCGCCACGACCTGGAGCAGGCTGGTGGGGATGGGGAGCCCCTCGAAGTGGGTCACCTTGCCGCCTGGGCCGGCCAGGGCCTCGGCGGTGACGTTGAAGCGGGCCAGCCGGCTGATGCCGCAGCCGACGAAGAAGACCAGGCAGAGGGCGTCCCAGCCGCCGCGCATCCCGGCCGCGAAGGCCATCCCGGCCGGCGCCACGCCGAAGGAGACGATGTCGGCCAGCGAGTCGAGGTCCTTCCCCAGCACCGAGCCCTTGCCGGTCCGGCGGGCGATCCAGCCGTCGAGCGCGTCCATCACGAAGGCGACCGGCAGGAGCGCCGTCCCCAGCCAGAAGAACGCCCGCTCGCCGTCGACGCAGAAGCGCATGAACGCCAGCAGCGCGCCCGCGCCGCAGAAGCCGTTCAGCAAGGTGACCAGGTCGGCCGCCCGGAAGGTCCGCAGCATCGAGAAGTGGCGGGCGGGCGGCCTGCTCATCGGTTGAAATCTAAGTCCGGGGCGAAGCCGGGGCGTCCGGCCGCGCCGCGGCGTGCTACCCCGCCGCCAGCTCGACGGCGCCGGGGCGCAGGATCTCGACCGCCTCGCCGCGTACGCGGACCAGCGTGCTGGGCGCGCCGCCCGCGGTCGGGCCGCCGTCCAGCAGGTGGCAGGCGCCGCCCAGCGCGGCGGCCACGGCGGCGGCGGTGGTGGCGGGCGGCGCGCCGGCGCGGTTGGCGCTGGTGGTGGTGACCGGGCCGCCGAAGCGGGCGACCAGCGCGCGCGCCACCGGGTGCGGCGACTGGCGGACGGCCACGCAGCCGTCAGAGACCAGCGCCGCCGGCAGGCCGGCCCGCGCCGGGAGCGCGATGGTCAGCGCGCCCGGCCAGTGGCGCCGCATCAGCTCGGCCGCGCGCGGCGGGACCTCGGCGCAGAGCCGCGCCAGCATCGCCGGGCCGTCGATGAGCATCGAGATCGCCTTCTCGCCGCGCCCCTTGACGGCGCGCAGGCGCTCGAGCGCCGCGGCGTCGAAGGGATCGACGCCCAGGCCGTAGAAGGTCTCCGTCGGGTAGGCGACCACCGCGCCCCGGCGGAGCGCGGCGACCGCGGCCTCGATGTCGGCGTCCGGGACCAGCGTCAGGCCTTGGTCTCGGCCCGGACCTTCGTTTCGGCGCGAACCTCGGCGTCGCTCTCGAGCACCTTCTTCTTGCGCGCGGCGCGCTCCTCGTCGACCTTCGCCGCCAGCGACGGCTCGGCCAGCGCGGCGATCTGCGCGGCCAGGAGGCCGGCGTTCTCGGCGCCGTTGACGGCCACCGTGGCCACCGGCATCCCGGGCGGCATCTGCACCGTCGAGAGCAAGGAGTCGAACCCGCTCAGCGCGCCGTTGGCGATCGGCACCCCGATCACCGGGCGCGTGGTGTGCGCCGCCACGGCGCCCGCCAGGTGCGCGGCGCCGCCGGCGCCGCAGATGAACGCCTTGACGCCGCGGCGGACGGCGTCCTTCACGAAGCCCGCCGTCTCCTCGGGCGTGCGGTGCGCCGACAGCACGCGCACCTCCACCGCCAGGCCCAGCTTCTGGCAGATCTTGGCTGCCGGCTTCATCGTCTCCAGATCGGACTTCGATCCCATCATCACGGCCACGTCGATCTTGTCGTTGCTCATGCGCTCTTGGTCTCCCGCAGGCCGATGTCTCGGCGAAAGTGCATCCCCTCGAACCGAATCTTCTCGATGGCGCCGTAGGCGCGCGCCCGCGCGGCGGCGAGGTCGGCGCCGGTGGCGGTCACGCCGAGGACGCGCCCGCCGGCGGTGACCAGCCGGTCGCCGTCGCGGCGCGTGCCGGCGTGGAAGACCCGCAGGTCGTCGGCCGGCGCCGGCAGCCCGGTGATCGCGTCGCCGAGCCGAGGCGACTCCGGGTAGCCGGCCGCCGCCAGCACCACGCAGGCGGCCACCCCCGGGCGCACGCGCGGGGCGCCGGCCGGCAGCACGCCGCCGGCCGCGCCGGCCAGCCAGGGGAGCAGGTCCTCGTCGAGCCGCATCAGCACCGATTGCGTCTCCGGATCGCCGAACCGGCAGTTCCACTCGATCACCATCGGCCCGCGCTCGGGGGTCAGCATGAGGCCGCCGTAGAGCAGCCCGCGGAACGGGCGCCCGGCGGCGGCCAGCGCGCGCACCGTGGGGACGAACAGCGTCGTCAGGATCTCCTGGGCCGACGCCTCGTCGACCAGCGGCGACGGCGAATAGGTCCCCATGCCGCCGGTGTTCGGCCCCTGGTCGCCGTCGCGGACGGTCTTGTGGTCCTCGGACGACGGCAGGAGCGCCAGGCGGGTGCCGTCGCAGAGCGCCAGCATCGAGACCTCGCGCCCGGTGAGCCGCTCCTCGATCACCACCCGCGCGCCGGCGGCGCCGAAGGCCCCCTCGGCCAGCATCCGGCGCGCGGCCGCCTTGGCCTCGGCCTTGTCGGCGGCGACCACCACCCCCTTGCCGGCGGCCAGGCCGTCGGCCTTGACCACCACCTCGCCGCGCTGGGCGTCGATGAACGCCTCGGCGGCGGCGAGCTCGTCGAACACCCCAAAGGCGGCGGTCGGCACCCCGGCGTCGGCCATCAGCCGCTTGGCGAAGGCCTTCGACCCCTCGATCTCGGCGGCCCCCTTGGAGGGCCCGAAGAACGGGAGCCCCGCCGCCCGCACGGCGTCGCCCAGGCCCGCGCAGAGCGCCACCTCGGGGCCGCAGACGACCAGGTCGGCGCGCTCGGCGACGGCGGCGGCGGTCAGCTCGGCGATGGCGTCGGCGGCGATCGGCAGGCAGGTGACCTTGGGCTCCCCGGCGATCCCCGGGTTGCCGGGCGCCACCACCAGCCGGTCGCACAGGGGGCTGGCCGCGATCCGCCAGGCGAGCGCGTGCTCGCGGCCGCCGGCGCCGATCAGGAAGACACGCATGTCAGACGCGCATCCTAATGCCTGAAGTGCCTCTCGCCGATCATGACCATCGCCATCCCGTGCTCGTCGGCGGCGGCGATCGACTCGGCGTCGCGCATGGAGCCGCCCGGCTGGATGACCGACAGCGCCCCCGCCTTGGCCGCCTCGTCGACGCCGTCGCGGAAGGGGAAGTAGGCGTCGGAGGCGACCGCCGAGCCGGCCAGCGGCGCGCGCGCCTTGGAGACCGCGATGCGCACCGAATCGACGCGCGACATCTGGCCGGCGCCGATCCCCAGCGTGCGCCCGCCGGCGGCGAACACGATGGCGTTCGACTTGACGTGCTTGCAGACCCGCCAGGCGAAGTCGAGGTCGCGCAGCTCGGCGGCGCTCGGCGCCCGCTTGGAGGCCACCTTGCCGTCGGCGGCGCTGGCGGTGTCGCGATCGCGCGACTGGACCAGGAAGCCGCCGGCCACGCTGCGCAGCTCGACCGCCCCCGGCGCGTCGCGGCCGATCTCCGCGGTGAGCAGGCGCAGGTTCTTCTTGGCCCCGAGCTGGGCCAGCGCCTCGGGCGAGAACGCCGGCGCGATCACGCACTCGAGGAAGGTCTCCGCCAGCTCGCGCCCGAGCTCGCCGTCGACGGGGCGGTTGACCGCCACGATGCCGCCGAAGGCCGACACCGGATCGGTCTCGCGCGCCAGCCGGTAGGCCTCGGCGACGCCCTTGTCGGAGACGGCGGCGCCGCAGGGGGTGTTGTGCTTGATGATCGCCGCCGCCGGCTCGCCGAACTCGGCGCAGAGGCGCATCGCCGCGTCGAGGTCGAGCAGGTTGTTGTAGGAGAGCTCCTTCCCCTGCAGCACCTGCGCGCGCGCCAGCGAGGGGCCGGCCGCCTGCACGGCGTAGAAGGCCGCCTTCTGGTGCGGGTTCTCGCCGTAGCGGAGCGCCCGCTCGAGCGTCCCCGAGATCACCAGCGCCTCCGGGAAGTCGCTGAGCGGCGCCTCGGGGGTCGACATCCGCCCGAGGTGCGAGGCGATGGCGCCGTCGTAGGCGGCCGTGTGGGCGAACGCCTTGCGCGCCAGCCGGAAGCGCGTGGCCGCCGAGATCTCGCCCGCGGCCCCCAGCTCCTCCAGCACCGCCGCGTAGTCGACGGGGTCGACCACCACCGCCACCCGCTCGTGGTTCTTGGCCGCCGAGCGGATCATCGCCGGCCCGCCGATGTCGATGTTCTCGATCACCTCCTCGAACGGCGCGCCGCGCGCCACCGTCTCCCGGAACGGGTAGAGGTTCACCACCACCAGGTCGATGGGGTCGAGGCCGGCCTTCTGCATCTCGGCCCGGTGCGCCGCCGTCGGCCGCCCCAGGATGCCGCCGTGCACGCGCGGGTGGAGCGTCTTCACCCGCCCGTCGAGGATCTCGGCCGCGCCGGTGAAGTCGCTCACCTCGCGCACCGGGACGCCCGCCTCGGCGAGCGCGCGCGCCGTGCCGCCGGTCGAGAGGACCTCGAGCCCGAAGCCCGAGAGCCGGCGCGCGAAGTCGACCACGCCGGTCTTGTCCGAAACCGAAATCAGCGCCCGGGAGATCTTGGCCAGCTTGGTGTTCGCCACGAGCGGCGTTCTATCACCATCGGCGGTTACTTTTCGAGCCCCGCGCGCTTTCGGAGATCCGCGATCTCGGCCTTCGACAGCTCGCGCCATTCCCCCATCTTGAGCCCCTCGAACGACAGCGCCCCCAGCCGGACCCGCGACAGCTTGAGCACCGAGTGGCGGACGATGTCGCCGGCCGCCTTGAGCGCGCGCGGCCGCGTCTCGCCCACCACCATCTCGACCCAGCTGTTCTTCTCGGTGACCGCCAGCTGCTCGACCGAGGCCGGCTTGACCGGCCGCCCTTCCCAGCGCCAGCCGCGGGCCAGCCGCTCGACGTCGTTGTCGCCGATCAGGCCCTGCAGCTTCACGTGGTAGGTCATCGCGACCTTGCCGCGCGCCAGCGCCTGGGCCAGCGGGCCGTCGCTGGTCACCAGCACCACCCCCTCGGCGGGGAAGTCGAGCGGGGCCGCCACCTGCCAGCCGGGCTGGGCGTCGCGCAGGTAGCGGGCCAGCGTGGGGCGCGACCCGCTCGGCGCCAGCGTGGCCAGGCAGGCGCGCGGCTTGAGCAACAGCCGGTAGACGGGCGCGTCCAGCGTGACCCGCCGCCCCTCGACCTCGACGCGATCGCGCCCCTCGTCGACGTTCGAGCCGAGCGCGCTCACCACCACGCCGTTGACGCGCACCGCGCCGGCGGCGATGAGCGCCTCCGCGCGCCGGCGCGAGGTGACGCCGGCCTGGGCCAGGAACTTCTGCAGCCGCACGGAGCGCTACCCGGCCGTCTTGTCGTCGGCGCCGGCGTCCGGGGCGGGGTTCGCCTCCGGCGGCGGCGCGGTGGC
>DASZVW010000747.1:0-4054 GCA_035546895.1 Polyangia bacterium | reverse complement strand
GGTCGCCGCGCTGGTCGACGAGCGCTTCCGCGACATCCAGAAGAAGGCGCGCACCCCCGACACGCAGGCGGTGGCGGTGCTGACCGCGCTGCAGATCGCGGAGGAGCTCTTTCGTGAGCGCCGGCACGCGAGTGAACTCCGTAAGAAGATTCGCGAAAAGAGTCAGTCGCTGCTTGACGTGCTCACGCGCGAAGCGCGAGTATGACCTCAAATTGATCGTTCCGGTCTGCCGCGCCGTCGGGAACGGTCCGACGGCGGCGCGCCGATAGATAAAACCGGGACCCATCACCTGACGATGGCTCCCTCTTCGAGCTCACCCCTTATCGACGACAAACGCGCGCTCCGGCGCGAGATGGGGGAGAAGCGCGCGGCCCTCGCCGAGGCGGAGCGGCGCGCCCGCAGCGCGGCGGCCACGGCGCGGCTGCTGGCGCTGCCCGAGCTGGCCGCGCCGCGCGGCCTGGCGATCGCCGGCTACGTGGCGGCCAAGGGGGAGCTCGATCCGGCGCCGGCCTTGGCGGAGCTCGCCGCGAGCGGCGGGACGGTGGCGTTGCCGCGGGTGAGCGCCGAGGCGCCGCGGCTGCGGTTCCACCGGGCGGACGCGGGCGCGCTGGCCCCGGGAGCGTACGGGCTGCTCGAGCCGGCGGCCTCGGCGCCCGAGGTCCCGGCCGGGGCGCTGGACGTGGTCATCGCGCCGGGCTTGGCGTTCGACGCCGAGGGGCGCCGGCTGGGGTTCGGCGGCGGCTACTACGACGGCGCGTTCGGCGCGGCGGCGGCGTCCGGGCCCGGCGCGAAGCGGCCCTTGCTGATCGGCCTCGGCTACGACTTCCAGGTGGTGGCGCGCTGTCCGGCCTCGGCGGCGGACGTCCCCGTCGACGTGGTGGTGACCGACGCGCGCGTGCTGCGGGCCCCGCGCAGCCCGGCGGGAGCGCGGCGATGATCGGGCTGCCGGTCGCCGTCTCGCTGCTGATCGCCGCCCTGGTGATCGCCTTCCTGGTCGGGCGGACGCTGCGCCCGGGGGCGCTGCCGCACTCGGAGGAGGAGAAGCGGCGTCTCATCGCGGCGGCCGAGGTGGAGGCGGAGTCGCTCAAGCGGCAGGCCGCGCTCGAGGCCAAGGCGCTGGCGGAGAAGGCGCGCGCCGAGGTCGACGCCGAGCTCGGCGGGCGAAAGGCCGAGCTCGAGCGGCAGGCGCGCGAGACCGGCGAGCGCGAGCGGGAGCTCGAGCGGCAGGAGCGCCAGCTCAAGCAGCGCCAGGAGGAGAGCGCCCGGGCCGAGAAGCAGCTGGCGGGGCGGGAGGCGGCGGCCGAGGCGGCGGCGCGCACGGCGGCGGCGCAGGCGGTGGAGGCGCGGGCGCGGCTGGAGAAGATCGCCGGCCTGACCGCCGCCGAGGCCAAGGCCAAGCTCTACGACGAGGTCCGCGAGGAGGCGCGCCGGGCCGCCGCCGAGGAGGTGCGTAAGATCGAAGAGTCGGCGCGCGCCGAGGCCGAGGAGAAGTCGCGGATGGTCGTCTCCGCGGCGGTGCAGCGCTACGCGAGCGAGTACGTCGCCGAGCGGACCGTGGCCACCGTCCCGCTCCCCTCCGACGAGATGAAGGGGCGGATCATCGGCCGCGAGGGGCGCAACGTGCGGGCGCTGGAGGCGGCCACGGGCGTCGACCTCATCATCGACGACACGCCCGAGGCGGTGGTGATCTCCTGCTTCAACCCCGTGCGGCGGGAGATCGCGCGGCTGGCGCTCACCCGACTCATCGCCGACGGGCGCATCCACCCGACGCGGATCGAGGAGATGGTCGAGAAGGCCTCCGCCGAGATCGAGCAGCAGTGCAAGGAGGCCGGCGAGCAGGCGGCCTTCGACCTCGGGCTGCCGCGGCTGCACCCGGAGCTGACCCGCCTGGTCGGCAAGCTGAAGTTCCGCTCCAGCAACGCGCAGAACCTCTTGCAGCACTCGATCGAGGTGGCTTTTCTGGCCGGCGCCATGGCCGCCGAGCTCGACCTGCCGGTGAAGACCGCGCGCCGCGCCGGCCTCCTGCACGACATCGGCAAGGCCATCGAGCAGGAGGCCGAGGGGTCGCACGCCGCCGTCGGCGCCGCCACCGCCCGCAAGTACGGCGAGCCCCCGCGCGTCGTGCAGGCCATCGCCGCCCACCACGGCGAGGTGCCGCCCACCGACGTGCTCGACCACCTGGTCGACGCCGCCAACGTGCTGTCCGGCCAGCGCCCGGGCGCCCGGCGCGAGATGCTGGAGTCGTACGTGCAGCGCCTCGGCGACCTCGAGCGGGTGGCGCAGAGCTTCACCGGCGTCGAGCGCGCCTTCGCCATCCAGGCCGGCCGCGAGGTGCGGGTCATCGTCGAGAACTCGCGCGTCTCCGACCAGGAGGCGCGCCTCCTGTCGAAGGACATCGCCCGCAAGGTCGAGGCCGAGCTCAGCTACCCCGGCCAGGTCCGCGTCTCGGTCATCCGCGAGACCCGCGCCACCGATTACGCGAAATAGCGCGTGGGGGCGCCTCGCGGGAGGGTGCCTGGCGAAGGGTGGTTTGACATCACAGCATCATGACATCATGCTTTCTCCATGGGCTCCTCGGCGGTTCGCACCACCCTGCACCTCGACGGTGACGTCTATCGCGCCGCCCGAAGCCTGGCCGCCGCGCGCGGTGAGGGCCTCGGGGCCGTGGTCTCGGAGCTGGCCCGCAAGGGACTGGCGGCGCCGGTGAGCGCGGGCCGCAAGCGGAAGGGATTTCCAGTCTTCGAGGTTCCAGCCGGCGCGCCCCCGTTGACTCGCGAGATGGTGCGCGCAGCGCTCGAGGACGAGTGAGGGGCACGCGCGCAGGGGCCCGCCGGGCAGACGGGTCCACGCGCGCGCTCCTGGACGTCAACGTCCTGATCGCGATGGCCTGGCCCAACCATGTCCATCACGAGGCCGTGCTGACCTGGTTGGGGGGGCCGGGGGTGGTGTCGTTCGCCACCTGTCCCGTCACCCAATCGGGTTTCATCCGGGTCTCGTCCAACGGGCGAGCGATCCCCGGTGCCCGAGCGCCGCGCGAAGCGCAGGCGCTGCTCCGGCAGATCACGGCGCTGCCGGGGCACACCTTCTGGTCCGACGACGTCGATCTGACGCGAGATCCGCGCGTGGCCTGGGATCGCGTCGGCGGGCACGCGCAAGTGACCGACGCGCACCTCCTGGCCGTCGCGCTTCGCCACGGCGGGCGTCTGGCGACGCTCGATCGCGGAATCGCCGATCTGGTCCCGGTGGGCACTCGGTCGGACGCGGTGATCGTCATCCCCGGCTGACGTCCCCGTCGGCACTGATTCAGAGGCTGTTCAGGAAGGTGACGAGGTCGGACTTCTCGGTGGGGGTGAGCGCGGTGCCGAAGTCGTGGCCCTGGTTGCCGTTGCCGGGGAGGCGGGTGTCGAAGACGAAGCCGGCGGCGCCGAGCGGGAAGGTCTGGGGGCGCCGGGCGGGCGGGTCGAGCAGCGCGCGCAGCGAGGGGACCGAGCCGTCGTGCAGGTAGGGGGCGCTGGCGGCCAGGCCGACCAGCGGCGCCACGCGCACCCAGGCGGCGCCGGTGCGCGCCCGGCCGACGTGGCCGGCGCGAACCGGGTCGGAGATGGTCGGCAGCTCGACGGCGAACGGCCACTGCCCGCGCGGGACGTCGAAGGCCAGCCAGGGATCGGTCCCGATTCCGCCGGCGCGGCGGTCGGCCTCGGGGGCGAGCTGGGCGTCGCCGTCGCCGTCGGCGTCGAACGGCAGCAGGCGGCTCGAGGAGTAGACGAGCGGGCCGAAGGCGCGGTGCTGGCTGTGGCACCCCTCGCAGAACGCCACCTCGGCGGCCGCCGTGCGACCGATCGGCAGCGCCGCTACGGGGAGCAGCGCCGGCGCGATCGACGCGGCCTGGACGGCCTTCCAGTCGTCGAGGCGGGTGTGGGCGAGGTGGCAGTGCGAGCAGCGTCCGAGCGGCGGCGGGTTGGCGGCGAGCGGCACCTTCTCCTCGAGCGGCGCGGCCGAGTGACAGTCGGCGCAGCGGACCGCCAGCTTGGCCGCGAGCGGCTTGGTCGGATCG
>DASZVW010000746.1:0-5383 GCA_035546895.1 Polyangia bacterium | reverse complement strand
GCCCGCGGCGCCGCCCGTCCCCGTCGCGCCGCCCGTCGCCGTGCCGCCGCTGCCGGTCGCGCCGGCCACGCCGCCCGTTCCGGTGTTCCCCCCCTTGGCGCCGCCCGTCCCGGTGGTGCCGCCGGTGTGCGAGCCGCCGGTGCCGGCGCCCGCGGCGCCGCCGGTGGCTTCACCGCCGGTGCCGCCGCCTCCTCCGCCTCCGCCGCAGCCCCAGAGCATCAAGGCGGCCACGGTCATGGTGACGAGCGGTGCCGAGCGAAGCAGAGACGTCGAACGGGTGCGAGAGGGGACCGACGAGAAGATCATGCGCAGCTCCTGGCGGGAAGTTGAGTGCAGATCGCCAGTCAGTATCGGTCATCGCGTCAGCGAACGTGAGATCCTGGATGCAGAAACCCACGAATTTGCGGTGCCGCTGCCACCTTGTCGCACAGCGGCCCCGATCGGGGACGGTCTTGGGGCCGTCTTCAGGCCGCGCGTTCGATCAGCCCGGCCGCGCCCATGCCGCCGCCCACGCACATGGTGATGACGGCGTAGCGCCCCTTCCGGCGCTCCAGCTCATGCAGGGCGGTCGCGATCTGCCGGGCGCCCGTCGCGCCCAGCGGGTGGCCGAGCGCGATGGCGCCGCCGTTGACGTTCACCCGATCAGCCGGCAGGCCGAGCTCGCGCACGCAGTAGGCCGCCTGCGAGGCGAACGCCTCGTTCACCTCGTAGAGATCGATCTGGTCGACGGTGAGGCCGGTCTTGGCCATCAGCTTGCGGACCGCGGGGACCGGGCCGATCCCCATGATCTCGGGCGGCACCCCGGCGACGGCGAAGGCCCGGAAGAAGGCGCGCGGCTTGGCGCCCAGCGCCTTGGCCTTGTCGGTGGCGGCCAGGACGACCGCCGCGGCGCCGTCGTTGAGCGGCGAGGAGTTCCCGGCGGTGACGGTGCCGGTCGGATCGAAGGCCGGCTTGAGCGCGGCCAGCTTCTCCAGCGAGGTGTCGGCGCGCGGTCCCTCGTCGCGGTCGACGGTGAGGTCGCGCCAGATCCCGCCGTCGAAGACGCGCGTCTTGACCGGCAGCACCTCGGCCGCGAAGTCGCCGCGCGCCCAGGCGGCGACCGCCTTCTGGTGGCTGCCGAGCGCGAAGGCGTCCTGCTGCTCGCGGCTGACGCCGAACTTGCGCGCCACGTTCTCGGCGGTGTTCCCCATCGGAATGTGGGCCTCGGGGAACTCGGCGACCACCGCCGGGTTGAGCGCGATCTTGGCGCCGCCCATCGGGATGAGCGACATCGACTCCAGGCCGCCGGCCAGCCCGGCGTCGATCGAGCCGCCCGCGATCCGATCGGCGATGATCGCCGCCGCCTGCAGCCCGGAGGAGCAGAAGCGGTTGATGGTCATCGCCGGCACGCTGTCGGGCAGCCCGGCCAGGAAGCCGACCTGGCGGGCGACGTTGAGCCCCTGCTCGGCCTCCGGATGGGCGCAGCCGAGCACCAGGTCCTCGATCTCGGCGGGCGGGACCGCGGCCCGCTCCAACGCCTCGCGGGCGACCAGCGCCCCCAGGTCGTCGGGGCGGGTGTTCTTGAACACCCCGCGGGGGGCGCGGCCGATCGGGGTCCGGACGGCCGAGAGAATCGCGACGTCACGCATGGTCTTGGCTCCTCAGTTCCGCAGGGGCTTGCCCTTGGCCAACATGAATTGGATGCGCTCGCGGGTCTTGGGTTCCCCGCACAGCGACAGGAACGCCTCGCGCTCGAGGTCGAGCAGGTGCTGCTCGCTGACCGTGGCCCCGGCGGGGACGGCGCCCCCCGAGAGGATGCGCGCCAGGTGTCCGCTCACCTTGGCGTCGTGCTCGCTGATCTGGTGCGCCCCCTGGAGGTTGTGCAGCGCCGCGCGCAGCGTGGCCGCGCCGGTCTCGCCGATGACCCGGACCATCCGCGGCGGCGGCGGCCGGTAGCCGGCGCGCGCCAGCCCCAGCGCCAGCGCCTTGGCGTCGGCGATCAGCGTCTCGCGGGCCATGGAGACCGAGTCCCCCGGGCGGAGGTAGCCGAGGTCGCGGGCCTCCTCGGCGCTGGTCGAGACCCGGGCGGTCGCCAGGTTGAGGAACGGCGCCCGGACCAGCGACAGGATGTCGAACTGCGGGTCGTCGGCGGCGCGCGCCGAGGCGCGGGCGGCCATCTCCATGCAGCCGCCGCCCGCCGGGATGAGGCCCACCCCGACCTCCACGCAGCCGACGTAGAGCTCGGCCGCGGCGCGGACGGTCTGGCAGCCCATCACCACCTCGGCCCCGCCCCCCAGCGCCAGGCCGAACGGCGCGCCGACCACCGGCACCGCGGCGTACCGGGTGCGCGCGCAGGCGCTCTGGAAGCCGACCACCATCTCCTCGACGGCCTTCAGGTTCTCCTGGCCGAGCGCGACCATCAGCGCGAAGAGGTTGGCGCCGGCGCAGAAGGCGTCGGGGGCGTCGTTGCCGATCACCAGCGCCACGCCGTCGCGCTCGGCGCGGTCGACCGCCTTGCCGGTCATGGCCACGATGTCGGGGTCGATGGCGTTCATCTTGGCGTGGAACTCCAGGCAGAAGACGCCGTCGCCGAGGTCGAGGATGGAGGCGCTGCCGTTGCGCTCGACCTCGCCGCCGGCGGCGCGGACCGCGTCGAGCGAGAGCGCGCGCGGGTCCTCGGCCACCGGCGTGAAGCCGCCGCGCTGCCCGAGCTGGGCGCGCCGGCCCGGCCCGTCGACCCGGTAGAACTTCATCCCCTCGCCCTGGGCGGCGATCTGCTCCTTGACCCAGCCGGGGACGGTGTAGCCGGCGGCCTCCATCTTGGCGGCGGTGGCCTTGACGCCCAGCGCGTCCCAGGTCTCGAAGGGGCCGCGCTCCCAGCCGAACCCCCAGCGGAGCGCGCGGTCGACGTCGACCACGCTGTCGGCGATCTCGCCCAGCCGGTTGGCCGAGTAGATGAGCGTCTCGTAGAGGACCGTGCGGGCCAGCGCGGCGGCGCGGTCGCTGCCGCCGACCACGCGGCGCAGCTTCTCGTCGACGTCGTCGGTGCCGCGGGCGGCGCCGAGGGAGTCGAAGCGCGGCTTCTTCTGCGGCCCGTACTCCAGCGTCTGGAGGTCGAGCTGCAGGATGTCGTTGCCGACCTTCTTGTAGAACCCCTGCTTGGTCTTGGCCCCCAGCCACTTCTTGTCGACCAGCTGGGTGAGCACGGCGGGCGGCTCGAACACCGCGCGCCGCTCGTCGGTGGTGAGCGCCTCGGCGCAGTTCTTGGTGACGTGCATCAGCGTGTCGAGCCCGACCACGTCGGCGGTGCGGAACACGGCGCTCTTGGGGCGGCCGGTGGCGGGGCCGAACACGGCGTCCACCTCCTCGACGGTGTAGCCCTGCTTGACCGCCTCGTCGAGCGTGCGCATGAGCGCGAAGGTGCCGATCCGGTTGGCGATGAAGTTGGGCGTGTCCTTGGCCCGCACGAGGCCCTTGCCGAGCAGCCGGCCGCACAGCGCCTCGGCGCGGGCCAGCGTCCCGGGCGCGGTGTCGGCGCCGGCCACGATCTCGACCAGCTTGAGGTAGCGGGGCGGGTTGAAGAAGTGGGTGATGCAGAAGCGGGCGCGGAAGCCGGCGCTCCGCCCCTGCATCAGGTCGGCGATGCGCAGCCCCGAGGTGTTGGAGGTGACGATGGCGCGCCCGCCGTAATTGTCGAGGCGCTCGTAGAGTTTCTGCTTGATCGCCAGGTTCTCGATGACCGCCTCGATGATGACGTCGCTGCTGGCGGCCGCCGCCTCCAGGTCGTCCTCCAGGTTGCCGGCCGTCACCAGCGTCTCGAACCGCGGCGAGAAGAACGCCGCCGGCTTGGCCTTGCGCGCCCCCTCCAGGCCCGCCAGCGCGATCTTGTTGCGCGCCTTGGCGTCACCCGCCGGCGCGTCCTTGGGGACGATGTCCAGCAGCCGCACCCGCAGCCCCGCGTTGGCCAGATGCGCCGCGATGGCGGCCCCCATCACCCCGGCTCCTAGAACCGTGACTTCGCGAATCGCCGGATCGGTTGCCATCGTCACACGATAACCGAGAATCTCCGTCGGCGCGACGGCCGGACTTTACCGCCGGCGCGCGCCGCGGGAAGATGCGCCCATGCGGGTGGGCGGCGCTTCGGGTGGCGGGGTCGCGCTGGTGGTGCTGGCGATCGGGGCGCTGGCGGGCGCGGGCTGCAGCGTGGAGATGCTCCGGTCGGGTACCCAGGGGGGCGGCGGCGGTGCCGGCGGCAGCGGCGTCCGCGACGCCGCCGTGGACGCCGGATCGGGTCCGGTGCGCGGGATCTTCGCGGCCCCCGGCGTGAGCGCCTCGATCTCCTATCCCGGCGGCGGCGCCTTCCTGGCGCGCGACTCCCAGGGGAGCTCGGCGATGGACTTCTTCCTCGCCACGCCCGGCGTCGGCCCGTCGCCGCAGCTCGCGTTCGACGAGCCGGCGGTCGTCTCGGGGCAGCTCGCCGTGTCGCTGCAGATCCCCACGCCCACCGTCGGCGTCACCCAGAGCGAGGGGGCCTGCGGGAACGTCGGCGTCCTCTTCTACGAGGCGGCGGCCACCGACGCCGCCTGCGGCGCGCTCACCGACGCCGGGGTCTGCCCGCCGGGCTGCGCGCTCAAGATCGATCTCATCGCCAACGGCGGCTGGCCCTGCTACGCCCCCAGCCCCACGTTCCTCTACCAGGCGGTGGGGACCGCCGCCTGCGCGTTCGATACGCCGGCCGCCGGGGTGGGCGCCTGGACGCTCTCGCTCACCTCGCTGGTCCATACCTCCGAGGTGAGCGGCGACGTCGAGCTCGACGGCTACCTGGCGCACGGCACGCTGACCGCGCAGCTCGCCGGCGGTCTCGAGGCCGGCGACGGCGGGCTCTCGGCGGGCGAGCTCCGGGTGGAATTCTGAGCGCGCGTCCTCTCGGCTCTTGATAGCGGGCGCCTTCTGCCCTCTAATCGTCGTCCGATGACCGACGCGCGTTCCCGGTGTGCAGCGATGCTGCTGGCGGCCGCTGTCTCCTTCGGGATCTGCGCGGCGGCCCGGGCCGCCGACGAGAGCACGCCCGACAAGGCCTTGAACGAGGCCAAGGAGGACTTCGAGACGGCGCAGACCTTCTTCGTGCGGGGCGAGTACGACGCCGCCGCGGCCAAGTTCCTGGAGGCCTACAACAAGAAGCCCTACCCGGCGTTCCTCTTCAACGTGGCCGTCTCGTACGAGAAGGCGAAGCAGCTCGACAAGGCCAAGGCGTACTTCGAGCGCTACCTGCAGGACGATCCGAACGCCAGCGACGCCGCCCAGGTGCGGCTGCGGCTCGACGTGATCGGCAAGCTGCTGGCGCCGCCTCCGCCGCCGGCCCCCGCCCCGGCGGCGCCCGCGCCCGGGACGCCCGCGGCGCCCG
>DASZVW010000745.1:0-4992 GCA_035546895.1 Polyangia bacterium | reverse complement strand
GCGCGAAGAAGGCCAGCCCGGCCGCGAAGCTGCAGTTGCGGACGCGCACGGCGTTGCCAAGGCCGAGCGCGAGCGGCAGCACCAGCGTCGCGCTGGCCAGCGCCGCCGCCTCGCCGAACACGCGCGCCAGCGCCGCGCCGTCGGGCGTGCGGCCGAGCGCGGCCCGCGCCCGCGCCGCCGCCCCCTGGCCGACGTCGACGCCGGCCAGCGCGGCGGCCATCCCGAGCGCGAACGCGAAGTCGTACCCCAGCAGATCGTAGAGCGGGACGAAGTCGAGCCCCAGCGCCAGCGCCGCCAGGACGGCGCCCCAGACGAGCGGGCGCAGCCCCACCCGCGCCCGGGCCGAATTGACGGTTTTTCCCACGGGGCCTAACATCGGCTCCGGGCCCGGAACGTCATGACCGACGAAGAACGACGCCGCGAAGCGCGCGCTCCCATCGAGCTGAAGGTGGAGTACAAGCGGCTCAACACGTTCTTTTACGACTACACGAAGAACATCTCCAAGGGGGGGACGTTCATCAAGACCGACAAGCCCCTCGACATCGGCACCATCTTCCTGTTCAAGCTGATGGTCCCCTCGCGCGACACCCCGCTCGCGCTGCGCGGCGAGGTCCGCTGGGTGATCAAGGAAGGCGCGCCCCGACCGCCCGACGTGGCGCCCGACCACGAGCCGGGGATGGGGATCCGCTTCGTCTACGACGCCGGCGAGCAGCGCCAGGCGCTGGAAGAGGTGGTCGAGAAGATGATGGTCGACAGCCTCGGCCCGCTCATCTACTCGCGCCTGGTCGGCAAGTCGAAGAGCTGAGCCGGCAACCTCTGGCCAGCGTCGCCCGAGAAGGAAGCGACTGCTCGGCGGTCGGATTGACGCATGCGATGGCTGAAATATACTGCATATGTCAGTAATATTTACTGGAGGTAGCCATGGCCGCCGCTGAAAAGATCCGTCTCACTCTCGACGTCTCGCAGGAGCTGAATCGGACGTTGGAAGACTTGGCCGAGAAGACCGGCTCGACGAAAAGCGATCTTCTCCGTCGGGCGATTGCGTTGATGGAGGTGGCGGTCGACGCCAAACAGAACGGCCAGAACCTGGCCCTGTCGGACAAGCAAGACAGGGTCGTCACGAAGATAGTCGGCTTGTGACCCTTCCGCCGGACGAAGAGCGCCCGCAGCTCCTGGACCTCAACGCCCTGATCAATCGTCAGGGCCTGGAGCTGCGCGTTTCTGATCCGGCGAAGATCGAGGCCGAGAGAGAAGAAGACCGGCATCGCCGAAAGCTCGAAGTCTTGCGTTTCTGGTTCTTCGCGCCGAGCTTGTTGGCGCTCACGCTGTTTCTCAGTTGGGTCGTCGCGAGCTGTCCGACCACGGATACGGTCCGCGCTCCCGCGTTGTCGGGGATCCTGATGATCGTGAGCGCGTCTGCCGGATTCGTCTCCGGACGTGCCACCACCCGATAGAAGGCCGCGCGGGCCGAATCAGCCGATGATCATCTCCTCGCGGTCCGCGGCGGGCGGGGCGCCGCCGGGGCCGAAGCGGCCGGCGCGCCAGGCCTCGAAGAAGGGGTGGGGCGTCTCGCCGTCCAGGTAGGCGGCGTAGTGGCGGGCCACCACGGGGGCCATCATGAAGCCGTGGCCGCCGAAGCCGCACACCACGTGGAAGCCGGGGAGGCCGGGGAGCTCGCCCACGATCGGATCGCCGTCGGGGCTGACGTCGTAGGGGCCGGCCCACTGGCGCACGACCTTGACGTGCCCGAGCCGCGGCATCAGCGCCACCAGGCCGGCGGCCATGGTGGTCAGGAAGTCGAGCCGCGCGCCCAGGCGGACCTCGCCGTCGGGGTTGGCCTCCTCGGGCATGGAGACGCCGCCGACCAGCTCGCCGCGCAGCGACTGCGAGACGTAGAGGCCGCTCTCGAGCACCGAGACCATGGGCTTGAGGAACGGCTTGAGCGGCTCGGTGGAGAGGATCTGGTGGCGCACCGGGCGGTCGGGCAGGGCGCCGCCGGCCAGGCGCGCCACCCGCGGCGACCAGGCGCCCGCCGCGCAGACCACCCGCCCGGCGGTCAGCGTGCCGGCCGGTGTGGTGAGGACGAAGTCGTCGCCGCGCCGCTCGATGGCGGTCACCGGCGCGCCGGTGCGGATGACCACGCCGCGCCGCTCGGCCGCGCGCGCGTAGCCCCAGAGGAACGGCCAGGGGAAGACGATGGCGTCGGTCGGGTTGTAGCAGGCGGTCACGAACGGCTCGGTGTCGAGCTCGGGGACCAGCTCGCGCGCGTCGTCGAGCGAGATCATCCGCGTCGGCAGGTCGCACCCGTTCTGGAGGGCGACGTTCCGCTCCAGGCGCTCGGCCGCCGCCTTGCTGCGGGCCAGGAACAGGTAGCCCCCGCGGCGCATCCAGACGTTGATCCCCATCTCCTCGGCGAAGTGGGCGCAGATCTCGATCGACTCCTGCATGAGGCGGACGTTCATCTCCGTCGACCACTGCTGGCGGACGCCGCCGCCGTTCCGCCCCGATGCCCCCCAGGCGAGGTAATTGGCGTCGAGCACCACGATCCGGTGGCGGCCGCGCGCCGCCAGGTTGTAGGCGATGGCCAGCCCCATCACCCCGGCGCCGATGACGGCGACGTCCGCCGCCTCCCCGCCGGCGCGCGCCGCCGCGGTCACGCGGGCCCCTTGCGCCCGCCGGCGGCCAGCACGGCGAGCTCGGTCGGCACCAGCGGCGGGCGGGCGGTGAAGGGGGCGAGCGCGGCCGGCGCGGCCCCCGAGGCCTCGGCCACCGCGCGCGCCACCTCGCGCAGGCACTCCTTCCCCTGGCAGGGGCCGGTGCCGAACCCGGTGTAGCGCTTGACCTCCTCCAGGTCGGCGCGCCCCAGCTTCACCGCGTGCTGGACGTCGGCCAGGGTGACGTCCTCGCAGCGGCAGAGGATCACCTTGCGCGACACGGGTGGCTCCTCGCTACGGCGCGCCGGGGGCCGGCGGGTCGAACAGCTTGTCGTCCATCGGCGCGTCGAAGGTGACCTCGTTGACCATGTTCACGAAGGTGACCGGCCCGGCCTGGGTCCGCGAGGTGTAGGGGATCCGCACCCCGCCCACCTGGCGCCAGTCGCCGGCGGTGGTGCGAAAAGGCGCGTCACCCTGCGGCGTGGTGCTCGTTCCTTCAAGTGAAACTTGAAGGTGGGTCCGGCGGTCGTAGCAGCCGCGCATCGGCGGGCCCGCCTTCAGCGTCAGCGTCAGGCACTCGAGCCCGGGCGGCGCATCCGGCGCGGTCTCGATCTTGGCGAACAGCGACCGCGCCTCGAGCTCCAGGTTCCAGGCGTCCTCGACCCGCGACTGCTCGGCCTCCGCGCCGCTCAGCGTCCGCAGCCCGTTGATCGGGTCCTGCTTCCAGAGGGTCTTCCCGTTGAAGCCCTCGCGCATGAGGCCGATGCCGGGGAAGTTGGTCGTGGTGAGGGCCCGGTCGTCGCGCCGCTGCTGGTGCTCCACCGGCGCGCTCATCGCCATCCCCACCAGCTCGGTGGTGAACTTCAGGCGCATCGTCTTGTGCGCCGACCAGGCGGCGGCCCCGCCGGTCGCCTGGACCGCGTCGGCCAGGATGGCGTCGGGCGAGCGGAGCGCGGGGGCCGGCGCCGGCGCGGAGGCCGCCGGCTTCGCCCGGGGCGTGGCGGGCGCCGGCGGCCTGGCGGCGGCGCAGCCCAGCGCCGAGAGCGAGAGGGCCAGCAATGGGCGGAGCGTCTTCGTCGTCATGAGGGGCCGCGCGATGCTCGGACGGCGACGAGGGCCGCGTCAAGAACCGGGTCGCGCCCGGTGCGCAGCGCCGCCCGCGTCTCCACCACCCGCTTGTCGGGCTGGACGCCGCGCCCCTCCAGCAGCACTCCCTTGGGGGTTTTGAAGTCGGCCACCACGTACTGCATGATCGCGCCGCCCGGCAGCGCCTCCACCACCGACGGCAGCACCGCGCCCAGGGTGGCGTCGCCGACCACCACCGCGCGCTTGGCCTCCTGCAGCCCCGCCGCCAGCATCTCGGAGGTGGAGGCCGTCCCCTCGTCGGTGAGGATGGCGAGCGGCCCCAGGAACGGCTTCTCGCCGGCCTCGGGGCGCGCGGTCAGGTTCTGGTTGAAGTCGCGGAACTTGAGCGTCCCCAGCTCGACCGGGTGGTCGACGAACAGCGAGGCCACCGGGATGGCCATCGCCCCCTGGCCGCCGGGGTTGCCGCGCAGGTCGAGGATCACCCCCCGGACGTGGTGCTGCTGGAAGCGGGCGATCGCCTGCTTGATCTGCCCCAGGACCGGCTCGACGAAGAAGATGTTGAAGGCCACCACGCCGACGCCGCCGGTCTCGTAGGCGCGCACCTCGGGGTAGATGGGGGGGAGGTGGCCGAACTGCTCGGCGCGGCCGCGCGGCGGATCGCGGGTCAGCACCGCCTTGCCGGGGCGGTCGTGGTCGTCGAGGTAGCTCACCGTCACCCGCGTTCCCGGCGGCCCGGCCAGCCGCCGCGCGGCCGCTCGCCGGACCGCGAACCGCTCCTCGACCGGGCGGAGCGCGCGCGAGGAGTCGTGCGGGGCCGCGATCGGCCGCCCGCCGATCTGGGTGACGACGAACCCGGGCGCCAGGCCGGCCCGCTCCGCGGCGGAGTCGGGGCGGACGCGGGTGATGGTCGGGCGCCCTTCGACCACCCGCACGGTGAGCCCGGGGTCGCCGATCCCCTCGGCGGCGGGGGGCGGCGGGCCGCTGCCGGGGGGCGCGTCGCCCGGCTGGGCGGTCTCCTCGGCGTCGACCTCGTCCTCGTCGCCCGGGCCGGTGATCATCATGTGCGACTGCCCGAGCTCGCCGATCATCTGGTTGAGCACGCGGTAGAAGGCGGCGTCGGTCGGCGCGGCCAGGGCCAGCGGTTCGTACTTGGCGCGCACCGCGTTCCAGTCGAGCCCGCCCAGCGTCTTGTCGTAGTGCTTGTCGCGCACCGTCCGCCAGGCGGCGTCGAGGATGGCGCGCCGCTCGCGGG
>DASZVW010000744.1:0-10777 GCA_035546895.1 Polyangia bacterium | reverse complement strand
CGTTGTCGGCCTCGGTGCGCAGGGAGAGGTACACGCTCCCCTGGAACTCGCCGAGGCAGAGGACCATCCGCGCCCCCTCGTAGGCCAGCAGCAGGTCGGCGATCTCCGCGACCAGATCGGGATAGCCGAGCGTCCCCAGGTTGACCGCCACCAGATCGCCGAACACCAGCGCCGAGCGGAGCGCGCGGTCGAGGGCCACGAAGTGGGCGCGCGGCACCTTGGGGTGGCTCATCCGGTAGAGGAGGCCGTGATCGACCAGCGGCACCAGCTCGAGGTAGGCGGTGCGCTCGGCCCCGGTCGACTCGCGCCCGAGGTCGCGCGTCTCGGTCCGCAGCGCGAAGAAGAACGCGGTCGCCAGCTTGGCGTCGAGCGGGACGCCGCAGGCGCGCAGGTACTCGAAGACGATCGTCGAGGTGGCCCCGAAGTCGGGGCGGATGTCGCACCAGGGGGCGCGCGCGCTGGCCGGGCGCACGGGGTGATGGTCGATCACCACGTCGATCCGGTGGCCCGCGGGGAGCGAGTTGTTCCCCGTCTCCGGCTGGCTGTCGACGAGCGCGATGAGGTCGTAGCGGTCGGGGTCGATCCGCTCGACCGGGACCAGCGGCATCCCCAGCGTGTCGACCATCGCGCGGTTCTGCGCCCGCCCCACGATCCCGCCGTGTCCCAGCGTCACCGCGGCGCCCAGCCGGTGCTCGAGCAGCCGGCCCAGGCCCAGCGCCGCCGCCAGGGCGTCCGGGTCGGGGTTGTCGTGCATGTAGACGAGGGCGGCTTTGCGCCCGTCGAGGGCGACCAGCGCGCGGGTGACGTCGAAGCGGGGGCTCGGCGGCGGGTCGTCCATCATCGTTCCAGTTGGTCCTGGTCGGTCCTAGTTCGCCGGCCGGATGCGCAGGTTGTCGAACGCCACGTCGGCCTCCCAGTCGTTGACCGCGAAGTACTGGTGCGTCGGTCCGGCCAGCGGCTCCGGATCCGTCCAGGCGAGGAAGGGCTTGCCGTCGATGGCCCAGTCGATGGCCCCGTCCTTCCGGGTGATGGTGAAGTGGTAGCGCTGACCGGGCGTGACCTTGAGGTCGGCCCGCTCGGCCTTGCGCCCGGCGCCGTGCTCCTCCAGCTTGCAGAGGACCGACAGGCTGTTGTGCCAGCCGCCGAAGATGAGCACGTAGCCGGTCGAGTCGTAGCTCCCCTTGTCGGGATCGAACGAGGCGCCGTCGCCGTAGAGCTCGACCTTGATGTCGCCGTCGGGGCTCTTGGAGCTGACGTCGAGATCGATGACGGCGTCCTTCGGCAGGCGCTCGCGCAGCCAGGCCGGGTGGTTGTAGGCGTGCGAGACCTCCAGCTGGCCCCCGGCGATCCGGTAGGCCGGCGAGGTGGCGTTCCAGTTGGCGCCGAGGTCGGCGCGCTCGAAGTCGTCGGTGAAGGGGGCCTTGATGGCCGGTGGCCCGGCGTGGCAGCCGGCGACCGCGGCCAGCGCGAGGCTGGAGATCCAGGAGAGCGGGGCGCCGCGCATGGCTGCAAAATACCGTCGGAGGCGGGGCGTATCAAGCGACGCCGGACCCCAGGATCCGGGAGCCGAGCTCGTGCATGAGCCCCCAGCGGATGCCGCGGTCGCTGACCCGGACCTCGTCCACCCGCGCCGCGGCCGCGATCCGCTCCAGGATCAGCGCGCCGGCCAGGATGACGTCGGCGCGCCGGGGATCGAGCCCCACGATCCGCTCGCGCGCGGCCTGGGTGCCCACCCGCAGGCGCGCGATCTGCTCGGCCAGGGCGGCGCGCGCGAGTCGGTAGCCGTGCACGCGCTCGGGGTCGTAGCTGGCCAGCGCCTCGGCCATGGCCGCCAGCGAGGTGACGGTCCCGGCGACGCCCACCAGCGTCACCGGCTGGACGGCGGGGACCGGGAAGGGCACGCCGGCCAGCGCCGCGTCGACGGCGGCGGTGAGGGCGGCGATCTCGTCGGGGCGGGGCGGGTCGTGCCGGACGAAGCGCTCGGTGAGGCGGACCGAGCCGAGCGGGAGGCTGGTGTTGAACTTCACGATCCCGCGGGTGGCGACCACGATCTCCGTCGAGCCGCCGCCGATGTCGACCACGGTGAGCGCGCCGCCGAGCGTCTCCGGGAAGGCCTCGGCCACCGCCCGATAGGTGAGCGCGGCCTCGCGGGCG
The DNA here is from genome assembly GCA_035546895.1 of Polyangia bacterium. Taxonomy (GTDB): domain Bacteria; phylum Myxococcota_A; class Polyangia; order Fen-1088; family Fen-1088; genus JADGRB01. The sequence goes on along the minus strand of DASZVW010000744.1, from coordinate 8,623 downwards.
CCGTCGATCACCTCCACCGGCGCGCCCAGGATCGCGGCAGCCGGGTCGAGGAAGGCCGCCGCGTTGGGGGCCCGGCGCAGGGCTTCGGTCCCCACCGCGGCGATGGTCGCCTGGTGGCGCGCGGCGAGGGCCGCGAACTCGCGCAGCGCCGCCAGCGTCCGCGCGATCCCCTCCGCCCCCAGCGCGCCGCCGGCGCCGATGCCGCGCCCGAGGCGGGTGATCTCCGCCCGCTCGTCGAGGCGCTCCGGCCTGCCGTCCGGTGTCACCCGCGCCACCAGCAGCAGCGTGGTGTTGGTTCCGATGTCGATGGTGGCCAGGTTCATGCGCGCGCCGAGCTTGCGCCACGCGCGCCGCGAGGTAAAGCCGCGGCTACGGCGTGGCCCCGGCGCCGGTCCCGCTCCCGAGCGCGTACTGCTCGGGGTAGGCCTCGAACTCCTCGCGGCAGGCGTCCGAGCAGAAGTAGTAGGTCTTCCCCTCGAACTCGGCCTTGGCCTTGGCCTGCGACTCCTCGAGCTCCATCCCGCAAACCGGATCTGTGGTCATGCCGGAGAACCTAAAGTCCTCTCCCTAGGGCGCAAGCAGATGCGGGCGCGGGGCTACTGGCGCGGCGCCGGGCCCCAGGAGGGGGAGGAGGCGCTCCCGCGCCAGATCTGGACCTCGTGGTGGGTCTCCGGGTTCTGGACCCAGAGGCCGCCGCGGCTCGAGACGTACGCCAGCAGCCGCCCGTCGGGCGACCAGGTGGGGTCGAGGTTCGAGCCGTGCCCCTGGGTCAGGCGGTCGATCTTCCCGCTCTTGACGTCGAGGATGAAGATGTCGAACACGCCGCGCTCATCGCGCCCGGTGAAGGCGATCTGCGGCTTGTCGGCGCGCGGGCTGTAGCGCGGGGTCTGGTTGTACTTCCCCTGGAAGGTGACGCGCTTGGCGCCGCCGCCCGAGGCCGACATCACGAAGATCTGCGGCGACCCCTGGCGGTTCGAGACGAAGGCGATCTGCGAACCGTCGGGCGAGAAGCAGGGCGAGCTGTCGATGGCCGGGTTGTTGGTGAGGCGCGCCTCGACGCGGCCGTCGCCGGGATCGATCTTGTAGATCTCCGAGTTCCCCTCGTACGACATGGTGAGCGCCAGGACGTGCCCGCCGGGGCCCCAGGCGGCGCCGGTGTTGAGCCCGGCCGACTTCGAGACCCGGCGCGCGCGCCCGCCGCCCGCCGACACGACGTAGAGGTCCGGGTTGTTGCGCAGGTAGGAGGTGAAGGCGATCTCGCCGCCGGTCGGCGAGAAGGCGGGGAGCAGGCTGTCCGAGCCCATCTTGGTGACCACCGAGGTGCGGGCGCCGTCCATGTCGACGACCGCGATCTCGTGCGGGCCCTTGCCGGTGAGCGCGAAGGCGATGCGCGACCCGAACACGCCCGCCTGCCCGGTGAACGACTTGACGACGTCGTTGGCGAAGGCGTGGACGGCGTCGCGCACGTCGGCCGCGTGGTACGTCTTGGTCAGCACGGCGGCGTCGCCGCGGGCCACGATGTAGACCCGCCCCTCGAGCGCGCCGCCCGAGACCTTCACCTTGATGACCGCCTGGGCGCCGACCTGCGACCAGAGCGCCGAGGAGAACCCCAGCCCCTCGGCCTGGAGCTGCGCCGGGAACGACGCCGGGTCGAGGAGCTGGAACAGGCCGGTGATGTCCATGTCCTTGGACAGGGTGGCGGTCGCCTCGCCGGGATCGCCTTCGGCCTTTGGCAGCGCCAGCTTCAGCATCTCCACGCCGGCGCCGGAGAGCGTGACGATCGGAAGATCGCCTTCCGGCGCGCCTTGGGCGCGCGCGGCGCCGGAGGCGAGGAGCAGCACCAACGTGAGGTTCGCGCAGCCGACGAGACGGCAGAGGTTCAACGATCGCACTGGAACCCTATATCACGATTGGCCCACTTGGCCGGCGGCGGCGGGACCTTGTGTGTTCGCTGGGCGGCGCTGACGCAGGCGTCGTCGACGAAGCTGTTCCCGGAGCTCTTGAGTGACTTGATGTTTTCGATCGTGCCGTCCTCCGCGATCCGCAGCGAGATGAGTGGTGGCTTGGCGATCTGGTCGGGCGTGATCCCCGCCGGCAGGTCGTAGTTCTGCAGCAGCGTCCCTTTGACGGTGGCCAGGTACGGATCGCCGGTCGCCGTGGTGGAGGTCCCGACCTTCGAGCCCGTCAGCGACCCCTCGTCGTCGTCGGGGGTGGCCAGCGCCTCCAGCTTCTTGGCGCGCTCGAGCGCGTTCTTCAGGTCCTTGGAGATCTTCGGATCCTCCGGGCGCGGGGCCTCCTTGGGCGCCGCCTTGGCGTTGGGATCCTCGGAGAGCTTGATCTGGTTGGGGGGCGCGGTCGGGCGCGGCGGCTGGGTGATCCGCGGCAGCCAGAACGGGTCGCGCGGCTTGCCGAGCTTGACCATCTCGGCGCGCACGAAGTCGTGCGGCACGATGAGCGGCGGCTGCGGCTGGTTATGCGCCCGCGCCACGGCCAGGAAGATCCCGCCGTGCAGGGCGACCGTGATGAGCAGGCCCGCCAAGTTGCGGCGCGACCCGCGCCGTGTCCCCTCGCGCGCCATCTACTGCAGCGGGTCCGTCACCATGCCCAGCTTGTCGACGCCGGCCTGCTTGACCGCGGCCATCACCTTCACCACGTCGCCGTAGCTGAGCGAGCGGTCGGCGTGCAGGTAGAGCTCGTGGTCCTCGTTGAGCTTGGCGTTGTTCTTCAGCGTCTTCTCCACGTCGTCCCAGGGGATCTGCAGCTTGCCCAGGAAGACCCGCTTGTCCTTGGTGACGGTCAGGATCAGCTTCCCCTCGTCGTCGGGGATGGTCTGCGCCTTGGCCTCCGGCAGGTTGACGTCGACGCCGGTCTGCAGCATGGGCGCCGTCACCATGAAGATGATGAGCAGCACCAGCATGACGTCGACCAAGGGGGTCACGTTGATCTCGGTCAGCGTGCCGCCCGAGCCGCCGCCGGTCGACATGGCCATGGCTAGAAGAACCTCCGGCGGACGATGTTGAGGAAGTCGCTGGAGAAGGTCTCCATCTCGGCGGTGATGACCCGGATCCGGCGCGACAGGTAGTTGTAGGCCATGACCGCCGGGATGGCGGCCATGAGGCCGATCGCCGTGGCGACCAGCGCCTCGGCGATGCCGGGCGCCACGGTGGCCAGGTTGGCGGCCCCCTTGGAGCCGATGTTGCGGAAGGAGTTCATGATCCCCCACACCGTGCCGAACAGGCCGATGAAGGGGCCGGCGCTGGCGGTGGTGCCGAGCAGCGGCACGCGCGACTCCATCTCGGTGATGGCCGTCAGCTTCGCGCGATCGAGCGCGCGCTCGATGCTCTCGATGTCGCCCAGGAACGCCTCGCCGGCGGGGTCGGCGTTCTCCTGCCGCCGCTTCTGCAGCTTGGCCAGCTCGGTGTAGCCGGCGCGGAAGACCTCGCCCACCGGTGACGGCGGCGCCGCCTCGCTCATCCGCCAGATCTCGTCGAGCCGCCCGGTCTTCCAGAACGCGTCCTGGAACTTCGTCGAGCGCGAGGCGGCCGCCGACAGGTACAGCGACTTGGAGGCGATGACGAACCAGGAGGCGGCCGACATCAAGATGAGGAGGCCGAGCACCCCCTTGACCACCGGCGAGGCGTTCAAGATGAGCGAGATGATGTCCAGCCGCGCTTCGCCGGCGCCGGCTTGCAGGATGAGCGGTAACATCAGACGTGGACCTCCTTCATGAGAGGGCGCTCGCCCCGGCGAGCGATCCGGCCCGCAGTTTGACACGAACGGACCCCATTCCTACCCTAGACTTTTCGCCCGCTTCGGGCGGCGGCGCCTCATGAGACTCCCTTTGGCGGCAATGGCCCTGGCGGCCTCCCTGATCCCCGCCTGCGTGCCGATCCACGGCGGCGCGGTCGAGATCAGCTGGTTGATCGTCTCCTCCGGGACCGGGGGGGCCATCGCCGATTGCGGCTGCGCCGATCCCGCAATCGCGAAAGTCCGGCTGGTGCTGGTGGGAGTCGGGGGTACCATCGATGGCGCCACACCCTGTGCCGGGAACGCCCAGTGCGACTTCTCCTGTCAAAACCAGACCGGCGCCACGCCCTTCGACATCCCGCCCACCGGGCCGGGGGAATCGTACCAAGTCTCGGTGGTGGCGGTCGATTCGAGCGGGGCGGAGGTCCCGCAGTCCCAGATCATGACGCCGGCACCGATATTGCGTCAGGTCGTCGAAGGACAGCCGACCGAGGTCGAGGCGTTCACCCTGGTGGCGCCTTGCGCCCAGGCCTGCAATGGAAACGTTTGTACGCCGCAGTGACGACGTACTGATCGACGAGGAGACTCACATGAAGACCAACAGCATCCGCGCCTTCCTGCTCGGTCCCGTTCTCGTCGCCGCGGCCGTCGGGCTGGCGGTGACCGCCTCCGGCTGCGTGGTCGACACCGGTCCCGGGTACGGCGTCAACTGCGAGTCGGATCTCATCGTTCCCTGGCAGATCCAGAACGAGGCCGGCGCGGCGGTCACCTGCGACGCGGCGGGGGCCGCCACGGTGGTCGTCAGCTTCACCGACGCGAACAACGGCCAGACCAACTTCCCCCAGCCCTGCCAGGCCGGCCGGTCGGCCGGGAGCCAGGACATCCTGCTGCAGCAGAATTACTCGTCGTACGACCTGACGGTGAACCTCTACGACGGCAGCGGCAACCCGCTGGCGGTCCCGCAAGAGGCCACCATCAACGTCAACAGCTGCGGGACCTACACCACGCCGGGCCCGGCGCTGCTGGTCGTCACGCCGCAGTAGCCCGCCGGGGTGTTATAAGCCGGCGCATGAAGCGATCGCTCGCGCTGGGCTTGGCGGCGGCTGCGCTGGCCCTGGCCGGCTGCGGCCAGAACGGCGGCTACCGCCTGAGCTGGAACTTCTACGCCACGCCCGACACCACGGGGCCCACCGAGAGCGCGGCCGCCGGGTGCGGGCAGCACGGCGTCGACTCCATCGCGGTGTTCGCGACCGACACCACGGGCGACGCGCAAGAGGTGCGGGCGTTCTGCACGCCGGGCTGGGTCACCTCGTCGGTGCCGGACGGGACCTGGACGCTGTCGCTGCAGATGCTCGACGCCCAGGGGCAGGTCATCCCCAGCTCGCCGGCCTCCCCCATCGGGACGCAGCCGGTCGCCGCCGACCGGCCGCCGGCGCAGTTCTCGTTCACCTTCGTGCCGCTCCCCTCCTGCGGCGACCGGGTCGACAACAACGGCAACGGGCTCGTCGACCAGGCCGACCCGGCCTGCGACGGCGGGACGACCGCGAACGCGGAGTGAGCCGGCGACCGGCGGCGCGCGTCCGACTGCGCTAAGATCGCTCCGATGCCCGACCTTCCACCCCGCCGCGCCGCCCGCACGTCCGGGGCGCGGCCGATCATCGGCCGCCTGTCGCCGGCGATCAAGGCGCTGCTGATCGCGCAGGCGGTCATCTACGCGATTTTCCTGCTCGTCCGACCGCTGCGGCCGCTGATGGAGGCCCACCTGGCGGTCGGGCCGGGCCTGTTCGCGGGCGAGTACTGGCAGCTCGCCACCGGCATCTTCCTGCACCTCGATCCCACGACGTTCCTCTGGAACGTGGTCGGGCTCTGGTGGGCCGGCGCCGACGTCGAGCGGGCGCAGGGGACGCGGCGGATGGTGGCGCTGTTCCTCGTCGGCGGCGTGCTGACCAACCTGGCGTACGCGGCGGTGGATCGGTACGTGTTCGGCACGGGCTCGATCTTCGGCGGGTCGTCGTTCGCCGTCCTGACGCTGATCGTGGCCTTCGGCCGGATCTACGGCCGGACGCCGATGTCGATCTTCGGCGCCTTCAGCGTGCAGGCGCGCTACATCTCGATCGCCCTGGTCGGCTGGTACGTGGTCATGGCGCTGGCGGGCCCGGTGGTCAGCTGGCCGAGCCTGGCGGCCACGGCCACCGCGACGGTGGTCGGCTACTTCCTGGGCGTGCCGGGGGGGCTGGAGGCGCTCTGGGACGCGCTCAAGCTCCGGCGGCTCCGGCGGCGCTACCGGGTCATCGACGGCGGGGCGGGGCGTCCGCCCAAGAAGTACGTGAATTGACGTACGTGAACCGAGGTGGGTGAACCGAGGCGGCGCCAGCGTCGCCCCCTTTGCATTCGAGCCCGCACGACGCTAACTTGGCTGTCTCTTTTCACCATAGCTGGGGGAGCCGACCGAAAGGCTGAGAGGCGCCGTCCGCAAGCTCGGGACAGGCGCGACCCCTGAACCTGCTCCGGGTAATGCCGGCGAAGGAAAGCGAGACGCGATGAAGAACGGAAGCGAGACGAACGGGGGCGGTCACCGCAAGCTGCAGACGATAGACGACCCGGTCGAGGGGCTGGCGCCGCTGGCCGAGCTCCCCGGCTCGTCGCGGACCTTCCTGACCGACGGCGAGCTCCGGGTGCCGGTGCGCCGGATCGAGGTCGCGGGGGAACCGCCCGTCGACGTCTACGACCCGGCCGGCCCGCGCGGCGTCGATCCGCACCTCGGGCTCCCCAAGCTGCGGCAGCCCTGGATCGACCGGCGGATCGCCCGCGGCGACACCAACTTCAGCCAGATGCACTACGCCCGCCGCGGCGAGATCACCGAGGAGATGCGCTTCGTCGCCCTGCGCGAGGGGGTCGCGCCGGAGCTCGTGCGCGACGAGGTGGCGCGCGGGCGGGCCATCATCCCGGCCAACATCAAGCACCCGGAGACCGAGCCGATGATCATCGGCCGCAACTTCCTGGTGAAGATCAACGCCAACATCGGCAACTCGGCGGTCTCGTCGTCGATCGGCGAGGAGGTCGACAAGCTGCGCTGGGCGACGCGCTGGGGCGCCGACACGGTGATGGACCTGTCGACCGGCAAGGACATCCACGAGACGCGCGAGTGGATCGTGCGCAACTCGCCGGTGCCGATCGGGACGGTGCCCATCTACCAGGCGCTGGAGAAGGTGAAGGGGAAGGCCGAGGATCTCACGATCGACGTCTTCCTGCAGACGCTGGTCGAGCAGGCCGAGCAGGGGGTCGACTACTTCACCATCCACGCCGGCGTGCTCCTGCGCTACGTGCCGCTGACGGCCAAGCGGGTGACCGGCATCGTCTCGCGCGGCGGGTCGATCATGGCCAAGTGGTGCCTGGCCCACCATCAGGAGAACTTCCTCTACACGCACTTCGAGGAGATCTGCGCGGTGATGAAGAAGTACGACGTCTCCTTCAGCCTGGGCGACGGGCTGCGGCCGGGCTCGATCGCCGACGCCAACGACGAGGCGCAGTTCGCCGAGCTCCAGACGCTGGGCGAGCTGACGCAGATCGCCTGGAAGCACGATGTCCAGGTGATGATCGAGGGCCCGGGCCACGTCCCGATGCACAAGATCAAGGAGAACGTCGACAAGCAGCTCGAGATCTGCCACGAGGCGCCGTTCTACACGCTGGGGCCGCTGGTGACCGACATCGCGCCCGGCTACGATCACATCACCTCGGCGATCGGCGCCGCGATGATCGGCTGGTACGGCACCGCGATGCTCTGCTACGTGACCCCCAAGGAGCACCTCGGCCTGCCCGACCGCAAGGACGTGAAGGACGGCGTCATCGCCTACACGATCGCCGCCCACGCGGCCGACCTGGCCAAGGGGCACCCGGGGGCGCAGAAGCGCGACGACGCGCTGTCACGGGCGCGGTTCGAGTTCCGCTGGGAGGACCAGTTCAACCTGTCGCTCGATCCGGAGACGGCGCGCGAGTTCCACGACGAGACGCTGCCGGCGCCGGCGGCCAAGGGGGCGCACTTCTGCTCCATGTGCGGCCCGCACTTCTGCTCGATGAAGATCACCCAGGACGTGCGCGACTACGCCGCCGCGCAGGGGATCGGCGCCGAGGCCGCGGTGGCCGCCGGCCTGCGCGAGAAGGCCGAGGCCTTCCGCGACGGCGGGCAGGAGATTTACGTCGCCGATGCCTCCGGCGGGGAGTAGCGCGATTCGCTTCCTCGCGGGCGCCTTGATCTCGGCCGCGCTCCTGGCGGGCGGCTGCACCACGGGCGACGACCCCGGGCCGCCGGTGCCGGTCGATCCGGCCGTCATCTACGCGCAGATGTGCGCGCGCTGCCACGGCGCCGACGGGCGCGGCGATCCGGAGATCCGCAAGACGCTGCCCACGGTGCGCGACTTCCACGAGCCGGAGTTCCTCGCCCGCGCCACCAACGATTCGATCGCCCGCACGATCATGGCCGGCAAGGGGCAGATGCCGGCGTTCGGCAACGCGCTCTCGGTCCCCAAGATCCAGGAGCTGTCCGGGTACGTGCACCGGCTGGGCATGGCCAAGGGGCGGCCGTGAGGGCGGCGGCCGTCGCGGCGGCCCTGCTGCTGACGGCGCTGGCCGGCGCGGCCCAGGCCAAGGACCCGGTCGCCGAGGGGCGCTACCACCTGCGCAAGGCGAACGCGCTGGCGGGCGACGATCGCTGCCGGGCCGCCATCCACGAGTACACGCTGGCCTATCAGAAGCTGCAGGATCCGGTGGTGCTGTTCAACCGCGCCGAGTGCTATCGCCGCCTGGGCGAGGCGGAGAGCGCGGTCGACGACTACCGCGCTTTTCTCGAGGCGGTGCCGGCGGCGCCCAACCGCGCCGA
>DASZVW010000743.1:0-2904 GCA_035546895.1 Polyangia bacterium | reverse complement strand
GACCGCCACGTCGCGCCCCTCGTCGCGCGCCAGGTGCGCCACCTCCACCGCCAGGTCGGCGAACACGCGCGCCGTGTTGCGCCCGCGCTCCGACCGGAACGTCAGCAGGCGCGGCAGGTCGCGGCGCGCGGCCCGCGTCAGGTCGAACTTGGGCGACAGCCGGCTGTCGAAAAAACGCAGCCAGACGTCGCCCCCCTGCAAGGACAGCTTCTTGCCCAGCGCCAGCGCCAGCCCGCGGGCGAAGATCTCGCGCGCCCCGCGCATCGAGGCGCTGGCGTCGACCAGGAGGACGTGCAGCCGCCGCGTCCGCTCGCTCTGGCGCTCGTGCCCGTAGTAGAGGAGGTCGTCCGAGAGCGCCTTCTGCTCGAACACGTCGTCGTCGTGCGCCAGCTCGCCGGGGAGGAGCGCGTCGACGTGGCCCCGCCGCTCGACCGAGACGTAGCCGTCGATGGAGAAGCGCTGCGCCGCCGGGCGCCGCTTGGTCTCCAGCAGCGAGGGCAAGAGCTGCAGCGAGAAGTCGACCACGTCGGTGGCGCCCGCCGCCCCCACCAGCTGGTAGAGGTCGCCCAGCTCGACGCCGCTCCCGTCGGGCGAGAACAGGCCGAGCAGGCGGAGCGAGCCGACCTCGATCTGGTCGAGCCGCGCCAGCACGCCGCGCTCGTTCTCCACCAGGCGCTGGATGAACCCCAGCGCCCAGGAGGGATCGTGCGCCCGGGCCAGCACCTGGCGGTCGATGTCGTAGATCGCCGAGGCGGCCGGCAGCTCGCAGGCGGCGAGCCCCCGCGAGACCCAGCGCAGGTAGACGTCGCCCAGCAGCCGGGCCAGCACCACGGCCAGCATCTCGTCCTTGAGCGGCGCCGCCGCCAGCTCGGCGATCACCTCCGTGGCGGCCACCCGCGCCAGCAGCGCCTGGTAGCGGACGAGCTGCGGCGCCCCCGGCCCCTCCCGCCCGGCGCCGCCGTCGTGGCGGATCTGCCGCGCCGACCCCAGCCGCCCGCCCGAGAGGATGAGGCCGAGGTCGTGCACCGCCACCAGCGGGACCCGGAAGCCGAGCCGCGCCAGCAGGTTCCACCACCCCGCCGCCGTGATGGCGTCGCCGGTGGTGGTCGGCGCCACCTGCGCGTAGGCCAGCGTCGCCAGCTGCCGACGCAGCTCGCGATCGCCGGCTTCGCTCTCGACCGCCACCCCTCTAGGCTACACGGAGCTGGTCGGCCTCGTCGAACTGGGCGTGGTGCCAGACGTCCTCGCGCGCCCCCAGCCAGCCGAGGATCCCGCCGTAGAGGGCGTGCAGCGCCAGCGTGTAGAGCGCAGCCCAGGGGTAACCGTGGCCGAGGCCGAACTCCAGCCAGCCGTACCCCAGGGGGACGAACGAGACCTCCATCACCATCCAGAGCCCGAGCCCGAAGGCCAGGCCCCGCCCCACGCTCATCGGGCGCGCCAGGAACGAGAACAGCGCCCCGGCGCCAGCGCCGTACCCGAAGTGCGCCACCAGCGTCACCAGCGTCAGCGCCAGGAGGCCGAGGTGTGGAAACGCGTGGTGGACCAGCTCCACCGGGAACGGCCGGAACGCCAGCGGGACGCCCGGGATGATGCAGACCACCATGAGCACCGTCATCGCCGCGGTGGCCATCACCCCGAGCAGGGCCGCCTGGCCCGCGCGGACGAGCTCGCCGCGATACTGGAGGTTCTTCATCGCCTCCTCCTTTTATTGAAAGCTGGGCGCGGCGAGCGGCCGGGTCAACCGGGGCGCCGCCGCCCCGGCCGCTTGCCGAGCAGCAGCAGGTGCTCGCGCCGCGGCCGGTCGCCGAAGATCGCCGCCAGCCGCCGGTCATGGATGGGTCGGACCGGCGAGGCGCGGGCGATCGGCTCCAGCCCGACCGCGGCGCCCGCCTCGGCCACGCTGTCGGGCGCGTGCTCGGGCCGCCCGCCCACGACGCCGTCGCCCACCATCAGCAGCGCCCGGCCGCCCGGCCGCAGCACCCGCGCGATCTCGGCCGTGAAGCGGGCCGCGTCGGCGCGCCAGACGTCGCTGCGGGTGTCACCCACCGCCGCCGCGCGCGCGCCGAGCTGCACGCGGCGGAACGTGCGCGCCGAGAGGCCCAGCCAGACGAAGCGCGTCTCGTGCTGGGCGGCGTAGTCGTAGGTCCCGGCGTAAGGGGGCGAGGAGAGCACCAGCGCCGCGGCGCCGTCGTCGATCGGGAGCGCGCGCGCGTCGGCCTCCTCGATCCGGAGGGCGGGCGTGCCGGGCGGCGTCCGCCGCTCGAGCGCGGCGAGCCCGCGGGCCAGCTCGGCGGCCCGGTCGGCCAGCATCCGCGAGGGGACGCCGCGCGCGATCCGCTTGGCCTCGCCGTCGCGCGGCGCCTCGGGCCCGGCCTTCATGAACTTGACCAGGATCGACGACAGGCAGAGCCGCAGCGCGCGCCCCACCGGGTCCTCGGGGGTGGCGAACACCAGCTCGCGCAGGCCGAGCAGCTCGTAGAGCACGTGGGCGTGGAAGCGGGCGATCTCGCCGCGCGCCCAGGGGGGGACCTCCGGGCGGCGCCGCGTGCGGGCCCGCTCGCCGGCCTCCTCGGCGACGCGCGCCGCCGCGGCCACCAAGCGTTCGCGCTCGGTCTCGCCGAGCGGCGGGGTCCGCACGCGCGCGATCGCCACCGCCAGCGCGCTGGCGTCGACGCCGATGGCCGCCCGCCCGGCCCCCATCGCCTCCACCAGCACGGTGCCGCTGCCGCAGAAGGGGTCGACCACCGTCTCGCCGGGCGCCGAGAAGGCGGCCACCCCGCCGCGCGCGATCGAGGGGTGCATCCGCCCCGCGTAGCTGTGGAATCCGTGGGTGAGCGCCCGCGCCGCCGCCGGGTCGACCTCCAGGAGCCCGCGCAGGACGCGCGCCGCCGCCGCCTCGCCGCC
>DASZVW010000742.1:0-2671 GCA_035546895.1 Polyangia bacterium | reverse complement strand
GATGGCTATTGACGGCATCGCCGCCCGCAGCTTGGCGACGAGCGCGCGGAACGTCGGGTAATCGTACCCGCGCCGCATCCGGCCCAGCACGGCGTCGGCGCCGCTCTGCAGCGGCAGGTGGACGTGCTTGCAGATCTGGGGCGTCTCCGCCATCGCCGCGATCACCTGGTCGGAGAAGTCGAGCGGGTAAGGGGAGGTGAAGCGGACGCGGGCGACGCCGTCGACGGCGGCCACCGCGCGCAGGAGCTCGGCGAAGCCGACGTCCTCGTGGCGGTAGGAGTTGACCGTCTGGCCGAGGAGCTGGATCTCCTTGCAGCCGGCCTCGATCAGCACGCGCGTCTGGCGCAGGATCTCGCGCGGGGCGACGCCGCGCTCGCGCCCGCGCGTGTAGGGGACCACGCAGAAGGTGCAGAACTTGTCGCAGCCGCGCTGGATGGTGACGCGGCCGATGACGCCGTCGGCGTCGCCGGCGATCGGATCGAGCCCCGCGTAGGTCTCGGCGCGATCGAGCCGGGTGTCGATCACCGCGCGCCCGGCGCGCGCCGCCGCCACGTGGTCGAGCAGCCGCCGGTAGCCGTCGGGGCCGACCACCAGGTCGACCTCCGGCGCGCGCTCGCGCAGGTTCTCCTTCAGGTGCTCGGCCATGCAGCCGGTCACTCCCAGCACCACGTCGGGGCGCGCGGCGTGGCTCAGCATGCTGGTCCGCTGGAACACCCGCTCCTCGGCCTTCTCGCGCACCGCGCAGGTGTTGATCAGAATGAGATCGGCGCGCGCCGGGTCGTCGGTGCGCCCGTAGCCGTCCTTCGCCAGCAGGCCCCACACCATGTCGGTGTCGGCCACGTTCATCTGGCAGCCGTACGTCTCGACGTAGGCGAGCTTGGTCGGCGCCGGCGCCTTCACCTCGGCGGCGCGCGGGCGACGGAGCTGGACGAGATCGCTCACGATGGATGGATGTATAACCCGCACATGCGCTGGATGGGAGCCGCAGCCGTGGCCGTGATCCTCTCCGCCTGGGCGGGCGCGGCCCGCGCCGACGCCCCCTGGGTCTACCGCAGCATCGTGCTGCCGCGGGGCGAGGCGGCGGTCGACCTCGGCTTCGGCTTCGGCAGCGAGCTCGATCCGGCCGGCAGCGACGACAGCGTCAACGGCTTCGGGTTGAACCTGGCGCTCTCGGTCGGCGTCACGCACGAGCTGGAGTTCGGCGTGCGCACCGGCTTCCGGCTCGACGGCGGCGGCCAGGCGACCCAGGCGGATCAGTACGGCCGCACCTTCGACACCGAGACCTACGGCACCAACTTCGACACGGTCGCCAACCCGGAGCTCCACCTGCGCTGGGCGGTGGCGCGCGGGTCGACCGCCGAGCTGGGGCTCGAGTGGCGCGCCTACCTGCCGATCGAGAACGGGTCGTCGTTCGGGATGATGTTCGGGCTGCCGATCTCGCTGCGGGCCGGCTCGCTGCGGCTCGACACCGGCCTCTACGTGCCGATCGTCTTCAGCAACCCGACGCGGACGGTGGTCAGCTTCCCGCTCCACCTCTGGATCCAGGCCTCGCGCACGCTCTGGCTGGGGCCGCTGTTCGGCGTGCGCGTGGTGAGCGGCGGCGGCGACTGCAACGAGTACCCGCTCGGCTTCGGCCTGGGCGCCGCGCTCACGCGGCAGGTCGACCTGCGGACCTGGGTCCTCTTCCCCGACATCAGCCAGAACGAGGCGGCCCGCACCTTCGGCGTCGGCGTCGCCCTCCAGCTCCGCTTCGGCTGAGGCGCAGACCCTCCCAGGGTCCCAGAACGCGTGAGCGAAGTCGGGCTTCGCCCGACGGCGCTCGTCGCGGGGGGCGCGGGACCCTCCCAGGGTCCCGGTCTAATAGAAACAGCCGGCCATCGCCACGGACTCGCAGGAGGCGGTGGACGCGGCCGTGGAGATCGCCTGCTGGGTGCAGGTGTCCTGCGCCGAGACGAGCCGCTCGACGCAGTCCTCGAACACGGCCACCGTCACGGCGCAGTCCGGGAAGGTCGAGACACAGGTCGCCTTGTCGGGCGGCGCGGTGATCTGCGCCATCGCGCAGGTGGGGGCCGCGCCGTAGCCGCCGACCATGCCGACGAACCAGTCGCAGAGCGCCCCCTTGTCGGCGTCGCTCGCGGCGGAGACCTGCTCCGACGAGTCGACGCCCGCCGGTCCGGCGGCGCCGCTCCCGCCGCCACACCCGAGCGCCAGCGCCAGCGCCGCCGGCGCGAGAATCTTCGTCATCCGCATGATGGCGGGCTCTCGGCAGAAGCGCGGCCGAGCTTGACCGCCGGTCAGTCGACGCACACGCGGTGGACCTCGACGTCGCCGTCGTGGCCCACCGGATCGATCGTGGCGTGGCACCCGGCGGTGCGGGCGTACTCGACGCAGCGGCCGGCCGGGATGACCACCCCGGGCTTGGCCCCCCGGCAGCCCTTGGGCCCGCAGCGCACCCCGTCGTAGGCGGAGGCGTCGTCGAACGGCAGCTCGCAGCCCGCCTCGCACTCGGCGCTCGACCGGCAGCTCTTCCCGCCGTCGTGCGTCCGGCAGTAGCAGCTCGGGCGCCCGGCCAGCCCGTGCGGCCCCCACTGCCCCTGGCAGGCGCGGCAGGCCTCCTCGGCCCCGCGCAGCGCCGCCGCGTCGGCCGGGGTGGCCGGGGTGGCCGGCTGCG
>DASZVW010000741.1:0-2494 GCA_035546895.1 Polyangia bacterium | reverse complement strand
GGCGGCGGCGCGGCCGCCGGCCACTGCGGCGCGCGCTCGGGGTTGCTCTTCTGCGACGACTTCGAGGCCGACGCGCCCGGCGCGCCGCCCGCCCCCTGGACCACCAGCATCATCGGCTCGGGGACGGTGACCGTCGACGGGACCGACCCCGCCGCCAGCGGGACCAAGTCGGTCCACGTCCAGGACGCCGACGGCGACTACGACACCCTGCTGGCGCTGCACGACGCGGCGGTGCTCCCCTCGACGACCGGCCGCCTCTACGTCCGCTTCTACATCCGGCTGGCGGCGCCGATGACCGCGGGGCACAACAGCTTCGTGCTCGGCGATCTCTACGCCTCGCCGGGCGACGCCGGCAGCCTCCGCTTCAGCGAGGACAACCAGATGCTGGCCGAGTCGATCGGCGGCGACGCGCGAGGCGCGATGTCCAACAACAACTTCTACAACGACGGCAAGATCGGCGCCGGCTTCACCGCCGGGCAGTGGGCCTGCGTGGAGCTCCTGCTCGATCACGCCGCGCCGGAGATCGACGTCTGGTTGAACGGCGCCGAGATCCCCGACCTGAAGTCGACCGCCTGGGCGATCGACGCTTACGACTACCTGCGGTTCGGGTTCGAGAAGTACGCCGGCCCCGGCTCGGAGCTCTGGTACGACGACATCGCGATCGGCACCCAGCCGATCGGGTGCAATTGAGCGCGGCGATGCGCGGCGGCCGGTGGCGGGCGGCGGTGGTGGTGGCGGGCCTGGTCGTCTCCGGGCTGGCCGCGCCGCCGGCCGCGCGCGCGCAGCAGGCGGCGCCCGCGCGCGGGCCGCTGCTGGTGGCGCTGTTCCTGGGGGTGAACTCGGTCCAGGACGCGGGGGCCGAGACCGGCCTGGGGTTGCGGACCGGGGTCCTGGCGGGCGGGCGCCTCGGCGATCGGATCTCGCTCGACGGCGAGGCGGTGTTCGACGACGTCAACCACACCGGCGCGTCGCCGTCCGGGGAGACCGTCAGCACGACCATCCTGCAGGCGTCGTTCGCGCCCCTCTATCACCTCCCGCCGGCCGGGCCGGTCGAGATCGTCGTCGGTCCCAAGCTGGGGTTCTTCCGCGAGGCGAACGACGTCACCGCCGGGCCGTCGGAGGTCGATCTCTCGGTCTACGGTTGGCTGGTGGGCGCGAACGCCGGCGCCTTCGCCTGGCTCAACGGGCGCGTGGCGCTGGGGGGGCTGGTGAGCTTCGACTACCAGTACGCCGAGCTCTGCCGGGCCCCGGCCAACGTGACCTGCACCATCGGCGACCACGGGACGAAGCTGCTCTCCGTCGGGGCCGGCGCGCTGTTCTGAGACGGGAAGATGTCGCGCCACGGGCGTTTCCTGTGATGGTACCCTGGGCGCCGCCGGACGTCCGACCCGAGGCCGCCGGGGCGCGCGCCCGGCAAACGTGAGATAGTCAAAAGAAGCGTCGGCGATGATTGGCGAGACACTCGGGGCGTACAAGGTGGTCAGCCGGCTGGGCGCGGGCGGGATGGGCGAGGTCTACCTGGCCCAGCACACGCGGATCGATCGCCGGGCGGCGATCAAGGTGCTGCTCCCGGAGCTGTCGAGCAACCAGGAGGTGGTCGACCGCTTCTTCTCCGAGGCGCGCGCCACCTCGACCATCCACCACCGCGGCATCGTCGAGGTGCTCGACTGCGACGTCCACCCGAGCGGGCGCGCCTACATCGTGATGGAGCTGCTGGAGGGGGAGAGCCTGGCCGGGCGGCTGGCGCGCGACAAGACGTTCGGGCGCGACCTCGACCGGGTGCTGGCGGTCACCGGCGCCATCGCCGACGCGCTGGGTGCCGCGCACGCCAAGGGGATCGTCCACCGCGACCTCAAGCCGGACAACGTCTTCCTGGTCAACGATCCGGGCGCGCCGTTCGGGTTCCTGGTGAAGATCCTCGACTTCGGGATCGCCAAGCTGATGAGCGGCGAGGTCGACGGCAAGGTGTCGGCGCGGACGCGGACCGGCAGCCTGATGGGGACGCCGGCGTACATGTCGCCCGAGCAGTGCCGCGGGGCGAGCCGCGTCGACCACCGCACCGACATCTACTCGCTCGGCTGCATCGTCTACGAGATGCTGGCCGGCCGGCTGCCGTTCGTCTACGAAGGGTTCGGCGAGATCATCTCGGCGCACATGAGCGAGGCGCCGCCGGCGTTCGCGGCGGTGGGCCTGGAGGCGCCGCCGGCCGTGGAGGCCTGGACGCGCAAGCTGCTGGCCAAGTCGCCCGCCGAGCGGCCGGCCACCATGGCCGACGTGGTGGCCACGCTGCGCGAGATGCAGGCCGGCGCTGGGCTGAAGCTGACGACCTGGCCGACCGGCATGGCGCCGCCCGGCCCCTCCGCGGCGGCGAAGACGACGCTCTCCGACCACGCGACCGCGAGCGCCGCCAACCCGGTGCCGCGCCGCCGCCGGGTGCCGATCGCGATCGGCGCGCTGGCGGTCGTCGGCGTGGCGGGCGCGGTGCTGAAGCTGC
>DASZVW010000740.1:0-2952 GCA_035546895.1 Polyangia bacterium | reverse complement strand
GCAGGCCGACGACCGGCGAGACCGTCGCCGCGGCGGCCGGTCCCAGCGCCAAGAGCCGGTCGATCTCATCGCGCACGGCCTCCCGCCCGCGTTCGAGGCGCTGCGCGCGCGTGACCGAGATCGCCCGGTAGAGGGCGTCGCCCGAGAGCGCCGCCGTGACCAGCCCCAGGACGGCGACGGTCATCAGGCGACGGCGAATTCCCCAGCCGATCCGCACGCGGTCGTCGTCAAGCAAGCGGGATACCGCCCGTCCGCCGGGACAGCGCCGCGTCCGGCGCCCCCGCGCGCTGCCTCAACGCCCGACAGGTGTACAGAATCGATACAGGTTAGCGCCGGGCGATCGGCCTGGCCAGAGCGGGCGCTCGGCCTCGCCCCGCCGGGCCTTGCTGGCCCCGAAATTGCGAGTTGGCGCAGCCCGAGCGAGTACCGCTCGCCGAAACTTGAAGCTACTCTCCCCGCCCATGCCGCCCCGCCCGCTCGCCCTGCTGACCATCCCGCTCGTGATGGTCGGGATCTTCGTGGGCGCCTCGGCCGCCGACGACGGCGCGGGCCCGAGCGGGGCGGCGCCGCTGACCCTGCAGCAGGCGGAGCAGACGGCGCTGCGGAACCAGCCGACGGTGCGCGAGGCGCACGGGCTGCTCGAGGCGGCCGAGGGGCGGGTCGAGGAGGCGCGCGCCGGCTACCTGCCGCAGGTGACGGTGACCGGGACGTACGAGCGGACGACCGGGAACTTCGCCACCCGGCCGGGCGTGCTCCCCAACAACCTGATGACCAGCGGGATGGGCGGCGGCTCGGGGACCACCATCACCGCCGCAGCCGCGCCCGTGAGCTGGAACCCGCAGTTCAACTACTACCAATTCAACGCCGGGGCCAGCCAGCTCATCTACGACTTCGGCCAGACCAGCAAGAGGTGGGAGGCGGCCGGCGCCAACCGCGACGCCGCCGGCGACAACACGCGCACCGCCACGGTGCAGACGCTGCTCACCGTCCGCCGGGCCTACTTCGTGGCCCGCGCCGACCACGACCTGGTGGCGGTCGCCGAGGAGACGGTCCGCAACCAGGGCAAGCACGTCGAGCAGACGCAGGCCTTCGTCCGCACCGGCATCCAGCCCGACATCAACCTGGCCACCGTGCAGACCGCCCTGGCCAATGCCAAGGTTTCGCTGGTGACGGCGCAGAACAACTACGCGGTGGCGCTGGCGCAGCTCGCGCAGGCGATGGGCGTCTCGGTCACCGAGCAGTACACCCTGGCCAGCGAGGAGTTCCCCCCCGTCGCCGGCGAGGACGGCCCGAACGGTCCGCTGGTTGCCCAGGCCGAGAAGAACCGGCCCGAGCTGGCCAACATCGTCAACCAGCGGCGCGCGCAGGAGGCGACCGTCGGCTCGATCAAGGGCGCCTACGGGCCCAGCCTGAGCGCCATCGCCAACCTCTCCGACACCGGGGTGGCGATCGACGCGCTGGCGCCCAACTGGTACATCGGCCTCGGCCTCACCTGGAACATCCTGCAAGGGGGGCTCACGCGCGGGCAGGTGCGGGAGGCCAAGGGGACGCTCGAGAACCTGACCGGCCAGGAGCAGGCGCTGCGGCTGCAGGTGCAGGTCGACGTCGAGCAAGGCCGCCTCGGCGTGCAGGCCGCCAAGGCCACCATCGGCGCCGCCGACGAGGCGCTGGTGAACGCCCGCAACCAGCTCACGCTGGCCGAGAAGCGCTACGAGCACGGCCTCGGCAGCGCGGTCGAGCTCGACGACGCGCAGGTGGCCTACACCACCGCCGAGGCGCAGGTCGTGCAAGCGAAGTTCAATCTGGCGGCGGCGCGCGCGCAGCTGCTGGCCGCCCTGGGGGAGCAATGACCGCGACGACGTCACGACGATCCGGGTGGGCGCTCGCGCTCGCCGCCACGCTGGCCGCCGCCGGGTGCGGCAAGGGGGAGAGCGCCGCGGCCGCGCCGGCCGGCGGGGGCAAGGGGGCCGGCGGCGGCGCCGACCGCCCGATCCCGGTGCTGGTCTCGGAGGCGGTGACGCGCGACGTGCCGATCTTCCTCGAGGGGCTGGGGACCGTCACCGCCTACAAGACGGTCAACGTCCGCACGCAGGTCGACGGCCGGCTCGACAAGGTCGCCTTCCGCGAGGGTCAGGCGGTCAAGCGCGGCGAGGTCCTGGCCCAGGTCGATCCGCGCCCGTTCGAGATCATGCTGCACCAGGGGCAAGCGGCGCTGACCCGCGACCAGGCGCAGTTCGACGGCGCCAAGCGCGACCTCGACCGCTACCAGGCGGTGGGCGGGCAGCACCTCCTGCCGCAGCAGCAGATCGACGATCAGCAGGCGCTGGTCGCGCAGCTCACCGGGACGGTGCAGAACGACCACGCGACGATCGAGAACGCCAAGCTGCAGCTCGACTACGCGCGCATCAAGTCGCCCATCGACGGCGTCACCGGCGTCCGCCTGGTCGACCCCGGCAACATCGTCCACGCCGCCGACACGGGCGGGATCGTGGTGGTTACCCAGATGGACCCCATCGCCGTGCTGTTCACGCTGCCGCAGGACGACCTGCCCGACGTGGCCAAGCAGCAGGCGGCCGGGCCGCTGCTGGTCGAGGCGCGCAGCCGCGACGGCGCCCAGCTCCTCGGCACCGGGCAGCTCGAGCTCATCGACAACCAGATCAACCAGGGGACGGCCACCATGCGGCTCAAGGCCATCTTCCCCAACCCGGACCGGGCGCTGTGGCCGAACCAGTTCGTCAAGGCGCGGCTGCGGCTGACGGTGCGCAAGGGGGCGCTGGTGATCCCGGCGGTGGCGGTGCAGCGCGGTCCGCAGGGCTCCTTCGTCTACGTGGCGAACGGTGACCGGGCCGAGATGCACGCCGTCGGCGTCGAGCGGATCGAGGGGGAGGACGCGCTCATCTCGCAGGGCCTCGCCGCCGGCGACAAGGTGGTGCGCGAGGGGCAGAGCCAGCT
>DASZVW010000739.1:0-3004 GCA_035546895.1 Polyangia bacterium | reverse complement strand
CGGGCCGCGCGCGAGTCGACGGCGGCGCCGACCAGCAGGCAGCCCGCCAGCGCCAGGGCCAGCGGGCGCGCCGCCATGGGCTGCCGCCGGCTCACTTGTCCTCCTCCAGCACCTTGCGGAAGTCCTCGTCGAGCGCCTTGAGCTCGAGGTTCTTGAGGTTGGTCAGCTTGGTGACCGCCTGGGTCTTCTCGTCCTTGAGGCCCCACGAGACGTCGATGATCCCGACGTCGGAGCGGACCACCAGGTCGTAGAACTTGTCGGCCACCTTGGTGAACATCGCCTGCGCGAGGCCGCCGCCCAGCGACTTCGATTCGTCGAGGATGCCGCCCAGCTTGTCGCCCGCCTGCGCCAGCTCTTCCTTCTCGGCGGTCAGGTAGCGCATCACCACCGCCAGGCGGACCGTCGCCTGGCCGTCGATCCGCTTGTCGAAGGCGTCGAGCTGGGTCTGGATGGCGTCGCAGCGCGAAAGGACGTCGTTCATCCGGTCGACCTGTGCGCGATCGGGGCCGGCGAGGCGCGTCGCCGCCTGCCGCTCGATGGCCAGCTCCTTCTCCAGCACGCCCGAGAGCTTGAGCGCCGCCTCGCGCTCGGCCTCGCCGGTGGAGCCGGCCGCGCCGGAGTCGTGGGTGGCGTCGGCGATCTCCTCACGGATCTTGTCGTGCATCGCCCGCAGCTCCTCGATCTCCGTCCGCATGTCGCGCACCGGCCCCTCGATGTCCTCGGGCCGGATCTTCTGCTCCGAGCGCGACACCCGGTAGTACTGCTCGAGCGCCACCAGCTGCGCCTCCAGCGACTGGATCTCGACGTTCATCTCCGACACCTGCTTGTCGAGATCGGCGAAGCGGTCCTTCATCGAGTTCTCGTGCTTCTGCAGCCCCTCGTCGGTGGTGGGGAGGTTCGAGGCCTGGCGGGCGAAGCCGTCGCGCTGGATCGTCAGCTGGTCGAGCTGCCGGCGCTCGTCGGGCGTCAGCACCGGATCGATGATCGCGCGGATCTTCCCCACGAACTTCTCGCGGGTGGCGACCACCGTGTTGGTCGCCTCCACCGACTTGGTGCGCGCGGCCGCCAGGTCGGGGAAGATCCCGACCCGCCCGGCCCCCTGCATGGCGTGCTCGATCCGCTCCACCAATTTCTGGCTGTCGGCCAGGTCGCGCTGCATCTCGCCCACGTCGGAGGCGAGCGACATCATCCGCGCCACGTCGGGCTCCGCCTTGACCCACTTGGCGGCGGCCGGGGGGACGAAGACGCCGATGTCGAACTTGTCGAGGCTCTTGCCGACCAGCGAGTCGAAGTAGGCGGGATCGGTCTGCGACTTGACGATGACTTGTTGCAGCTGCCGGTGGATCGGCTCGAACTCGTCGCGGACCTTGCTGAACTCGTCGCTGGCCAGATAGAAGTTGCTCATCCGCAGCTCGAGGTTCCCCTCGAGCAGGCGGAGATCGGGCGCGTCGGAGGTGTCGGGATCGTACAGCAGCAGCAGGTTCACCGACCGGTAGGCGCGCTGCCAGTCCTTGGCCTTGATGTACGTCCAGGCCTGCTCGCGCAGCGCCTCCGACCAGTAGCGCGACTGGCGGGGGACGGCCAGGTAGACCTCGATCGCCTTGTCGAACTGCGAGCGCTCGTAGTAGATGCGGGCGATCGCCAGCCGCGCCAGATCCTGGATGTCCTTGGCGCTGTCGTCGGGCGGCTGGAGCTTGAGGATGTCGTCGAAGGCGGTCGAGGCGCCGGCCAGATCGCCGTTCTTGACCTGGATCGTCGCTAGGAAATAACGCGCCTGGAAGTAGTAGGGGTTGCTGGCCGGGATGCCGGCGAACGCCGCGGCCGCCTGGTCGAGCCGCCCGCGGAAGTAGAGGTACTTGGCGCGGACGTAGGGGACGCTCGGCTCCACGTTGGCGGCGGGGACGTTCTCCAGCCGCTTGAGGTAGCTGTCGACGTTCTCGTAGTCGCCGGTGCGCAGCGCCACCTCGACCAGCCGCTGCAGCGCCTGCTGCTCCTGCCGGGAGCCGGTGTTCTTGGCCACCGCCAGCTGCAGGTAGTGGCGGGCCGAGTAGTAGTCGCGCCCCTGGAACAGCGACTCGCCGAGCAGGTAGAGGGCGTCGTCGTAGGCGCGCGTGTTCGGGTACTTCTCGACGACGTCGAGCGCGATGGTGGCCGCCTCGTCGTAGTTCTTCACCGACAGCTGGACCTGGGCGTCCAGCACCCGCCGGTCGGCCGCGTCCGGCGGCGGCGGCGGCGTCTCCTTGAACTCCAGCGACATCAGGTGGACGCGCTGGTCGAGCTCGCTCAGCTTCTTGACGGTGTCGTCGATCTCGTCGGCGCGCGCGCCGTGCCCCGACGCCGCCAGGACGCCGAGCACGAGCGCCGCGGCGAGGCCCCACTTCCCTCCGCCCGCGAGACGCGAACGGCCCTCAGAACGATATGAAGCCTCGCGCTGTTTCATTCCCCACGCTGTTACTTCTTGACCGGCGCCGCCGCCGCCGTCGCCCCGCCCTCGCCGGCCGAAATGACGTTCACGCGGAAGTCGACGGCCGGCTTGTCCGAGAGCTGCGTCGTGATGTTCCCCTTCTCGTAGCCGACCACCGTGATGTTGGTGGTCTTCGAGTCGCCGGCGACGAAGGTATGGCTCGACTTGACGTTGAACTTGTACCCCTTGAGGTAGCTGAACACGCCGAACCCGTTCCCCTGGTAGGTCAGGGCCACGGAGAGGGTGTGCGACCCGGGCTGGATCGCGCCGTTGTAGACGTCGAAGTCGGTCATCTCGGCCAGCGCGCCGGTTTCATCCGTTTTGGCGTAGATCTGGACGCCGTCAAGGGCGTACGCCGCCTTCACCAGCCGGAACGAGCTCCCCATCTCGTTCTTGTGGTGAATGATCGCGCGCGAGGCGCCGATCACGCCGCCGAGCACGGTCTCCTTGAGCAGGTTGAGCCGCGCCTTGGTGCGGAAGATCTGCTCCTTGAGCTCGTTGACGTTCTTCTCCAGCGAGCGCAGGCGGACGGTGTAGGCC
>DASZVW010000738.1:0-3961 GCA_035546895.1 Polyangia bacterium | reverse complement strand
CGCGGACGAGCAGGAACGTCGCCGCCGCGGCCCAGGCGCAGGCGAGCGCGCTCACCAGCTGGCCCGCGAGCGGCCCGCCGCCCGTGAGCGGCAGCAGGAGGGCCACCGCCGCGGGGTAGCCGCGCGGCCAGAGGAGCAGCGGCAGCGGCGCCCCCTTGGTGAGGTGCGGCCCGATGGCGCGCGCGAACCGGAAGTAGGCGAACGCGTCCTGCCCGTAGAGGCCGTCGAAGCGGAACGCCGCGCGGACCAGCCCCGCGATCAGGAACGCGAGCGCGAACGGCCAGGCGGCGTGGTCGAAGCGTTTCGCCATGGCCTCGGAGGCTTCACAGCCCCTCGCGCTGGGGCTCGCGCAGGCGGATGAGCCGGCGCGCCAGCCGCAGCTCCCAGGGGTTGTCGTAGCGGCGGGTGGCGTAGCGCCAGCGGGCGAGGTTCCGCAGCACCGAGCGGCCGGTGTCGGAGATGCGCGCGTCCTGCACGGTGGGGAAGCGGCAGGCGACCACCCGCGCGAAGTCGTTCACGCGGCGCCGGATGCGCGGGGTCAGCCAGGGGGCGTCCTGGTGGCAGACCCAGCGCACCCACCGCGGCTCGGTCCACTCCTCCGGCGTGGTCGGCAGCGAGGGGCCGGCGGGGCCGTAGCTCTGCAGGACCGGCAGGCGCGGGGCGGCGCTCCCGCGCGGGACCGGCGAGTTCCGGCGCTGCGGGGTGGGGCTGTAGAAGTAGAGGACGATCTCCGCCTCGGGGTTCAGCGTCTTGAGCTTGCGGACGAACTCGAAGGTCTGCTCGATCTCCGCCTCGGGGTCGTCGGGGCCGCCGAGCACGAAGGAGAACTCGGGGATGACGCCGTACTCGCGGCAGCGCCGCGCCACCTCGATGGTGTGGTCGACCCGCGCGCCCTTGTGCATCCGCTTGAGCGCCTCGTCGCTGGCGGCCTCGGCGCCGATGTAGGCCATCCGCAGCCGGCTCTTGCGGATCTTCTCCCAGCTCGCGGCGCCGAAGCCGGCCAGCGCGTCGGCGCGCGCGTAGCACCACCAGGGCATCTGCAGGTGGCCGAGCACGTCGAGGATCGGCAGCGAGCTCTCCTCGCGATCGAAGAAGTTGTGGTCGAAGAACTGCACGCCGTCGGCGCCCCAGTTCTTCTTCTGCGTCCCCAGCGCGTGCAGCAGCCGGTCGGGCGCCTCGAGCAGCGTCTTGCCGTTCCACATCGAGACCACGCCGCAGAACTCGCACTTGTACCGGCAGCCGAGCGCCGCCTGGTGGACGGTCGTGCGCGCGCTCAGGAAGCTCGGGCGCATGTACTCGGGCATGTCGGCGATCCGGTCGTAGGGGATGACCGGCAGCGCGCCGGGGGGGATCGCCGGGCGGTCGGGGTTGTGGAACGTCCGCCCGTCCTCCTTCCAGGTGAGTCCCGCGACCTTGCGGATCTCGCCGGCGTCGCGGGCCGAGCTCCCCGGGCGCGGCGGGCCGGCGTCGGGAAGGCGGGCGAGCAGCTCGACCAGCGTCTCCTCGCCCTGGCCGCGCACCAGGTAGTCGACGTAGGGGGCGTTGAGCGCGGCGTCGGGGTAGAGCGTCGGGAAGTAGCCGCCCCAGACGATCGGCACCTCGGGGGCCGCGGCCCGGATGGCGGCCGACATCGCGATCGCGGGGATCACCTGGGGGCCGGGCATCACCGTGATCCCCACCATCGCGTGCCGGCGGGCGCGGAGCCGCTCGAGCACGGCGGCGATCGGATCGAAGAGGCGGTTGCCGTCGACCAGGCTCCAGGGCCAGCGCCCCTCGAGGACCGCGGTCAGGTGTACGATCGACAGCGGCATGCGCGCGTTGCTGGCCACGCCGGTGCGCGGGTTGACGAGCAGGACGGCGCCCGGCTCCACGGTCAGGCCCTCGCCGCGCGGTAGGGGTTTCGGCCCGCGAGCACGATCGAGAGCGTCTTCAGGCTGGACCAGGAGAGATCGAGCCGCCGCGTCCCCGCGTAGTAGATGGCGTTCCCGAGCAGCGACCAGAGCAGCCAGCCGCGGCGCACGCCCTCGAGCTCGGGCCGGGCGTCGATGAACCGGTCGATGGCCAGGATCCGGTTGGCGTAGGCGAACGTCGCCGCGGGGCGATCGGCCGCCGCCTTGTGGTGGTGGACGAAGGCCTCCGTCACCACGTGGATTCCCTCGCTCGGGAACCCGAGGGCGGCGCCGTAGTTGTCGCCGTAGCCGTGCCGCTCGAGCGCCTCGTCGAACGGCGAGCGCAACAGCCACTCCCGGCGCACCAGCGCCGCGCCCAGCGAGTAGACCGGCGTCCTGAAGAACGGCGCCTGGAAATCGGTGAGCACCGGCCAGCCGGCGCTTGAAATGTGGTTGCCGCGACGACGATAATGCTCCGTCAGCAGGTCGCCGAGGAGGCCGCGGCAGTGAATCTCTCCCCACAGCCCCAGGTGAAAGAGCCGCGCCCACAGCAACCAGGCGCGCGAGGTGACGGGGTACTGGGCCACCCAGCGCTCGGCCGACCGCTCCAGGAACAGGCCGCTGACCGCGCCGGCCTCGGGGTGCGCGGCCAGGTGGGCGCACAGCTTGTCGAGGTAGTCGGGCGGGACCTCGACGTCGTCGTCGCAGAGGAAGATCCAGGCGCCGCGCGCCTCGCGGACGCCGCGGTTCCGCTGCACGCAGACCGACTTCGGTGACTCGAGCGTGCGGACCGAGGCGCCGAACGGCGCGACGTCATCCGGCCCGAGCGGGCGATCGCTGGAGTCGACCACCAGCACCTCGAGCGGGCGGTGGGTCGAGCGGCTCAGGTCCCCGAGCAGCGAGAGCACCCGCTCCCGCCGGTCGCAAGTGGGGATGACGACGCTGATGTCGCTCACGGGGACGGGCGAGTCTACTCCACGCCTCGGGGCGACGGCGGCCGGCCGGTGAACCTGGGGCTGGTCGTCCCCGGCGGGTTCGACCCGAGCGGCCAGGCGGGGACCATCCCGGCGCTGCCGGCGCTGGCCGGCGAGCTCGGGCGGCGGCACCAGGTCCAGGTCTTCGCCGCCTCGGGGAAGAGCGGCGCCGGCCGCTACCAGGTGCCGGGCGCCCAGGTGACGCAGCTCTCGGGCCGGGAGCGGCGCCGCGGTCCCGGCGGCGCGCTCCGCCTGGCCCTCGCCTTCGAGCGCTGGACGCGGGCGGCCGGGCCGTTCGATCTGCTGCACGCCTTCTGGGCCGACCGCACGGCGCTGCTGGCGGCGCTGCACGCGCGGCGCCGTGGGATCCCGGCCGTGGTGAGCCTGGGGGGCGGCGAGGCGGTCTGGCTGCCGGAGGTCGGCAACGGCTACGGCGGCGCGGGGACCCGGCGGGGGCGGTTCGTCACCCGGGCGGCGCTGCGCCTCGCCGGCGCGGTGACCGCGGGGAGCGCGTTCGCCGCCACGGCACTGCCGCCGGGGTTGGCGGCGCGCGCCGAGCTCGTCCCGCTGGGCGTCGACGTCGAGCGGTTCGCGGCGCCGCCGGCGCGCCCGCCGGGACCGCCCTGGCGCCTGCTGCACGTGGCGAGCCTCAACTGGGTGAAGGACCAGGCGACGCTGCTGGCGGCGCTCCGGCGGGTGGTCGATCGCTTCGGCGACGTGCGGCTCGACTGCGTCGGCGAGGACACGCTCGGCGGCGAGATCCAACGGCGGGCCCAGGCGCTCGGGCTCGCCGAGCGGGTGACCTTCCACGGGTTCCAGCCGCCCGGCGCGCTGCCGGCCTTCTATCGCGGCGCGCACCTGCACGTGCTGGCCTCGCGGCACGAGAGCCAGGGGGTGGTGGTCCTGGAGGCGGGGGCGGCGGGGCTCCCCACCGTCGGCACGCGCGTCGGCCTCTTGGCCACGCTCGAGCCCCAGGCGGCGCGCGCGGTGCCGGTGGGCGACGCGGCCGCCCTCGCCGACGCCATCGCCGGCCTGCTCGCCGACGGCCCGGCCCGCGCGGCGATGGGGGCGGCCGCCCAGCGCTTCGCCCGCGCGCAC
>DASZVW010000737.1:0-8022 GCA_035546895.1 Polyangia bacterium | reverse complement strand
CCGCCGCGATGTTGCGGGCGCTCGACGCGCACTACGGCCCCCGCGCGGCCCCCGCAGCGGTGATCCCCACCGGCCTCGCGCGGCCGCGCGGGCTCCGGGGGGCGAAGCGGCCGCTGGTGTTCGCGGCCGGGCGGCTCTGGGACCACGGGAAAAACATCGCCGCGCTGGCGGCGGCGGCGCCCGCGCTCCCCTGGCGGGTGGTGGTGGCGGGCGACGGCGCGATCGGCGGTGGCCCGGCGGCCGCGGGCGTCCACCAGCTCGGCCGCCTCGACGCCCAGGGGATGGCGGCCGCCTACCGCTGGGCCGCGATCTACGCCCTGCCCGCCCGCTACGAGCCGTTCGGCCTCTCGATCCTGGAGGCCGCCCAGCACGGCTGCGCGCTGGTCCTCGGCGACATCGACAGCCTGCGCGAGAACTGGTCCGACGCGGCCCTCTTCGTTCCGCCCGACGACGTCGACGGGTTGACGCGGGCCCTCCGGCTGCTGATCGCCGACCCGCACGCGCGCCGGCGGCTGGCCCACCGCGCGCGCCGCCGGGCCCGATGCTTCTCGTCGCGGCGGATGTGCCGCGCCACGCTCGATCTCTACCGGCAGGCCCTGACCGGCCACCAGGCTTCCGCTCGACCGCACGAGACCGTCACGCTCGAGGAGGCGAACCCGGCATGCGCTTCGTGATGTTCTATCACTCGCTGATCTCCGACTGGAACCACGGCAACGCGCACTTCCTGCGCGGCGTGGCGCGGAACCTCCTGCGCCGCGGTCACCAGGTGACTGTCCACGAGCCGGCCGACGGCTGGAGCCGCGCCAACCTGCTCGCCGACCACGGCCCGGCGCCGCTGGCGGCGTTCGCCGCGGCCTACCCCGAGCTGGCCGGCGCCAGCCGCGCGTACGACGACCCGGCGCGCCTGGATCTCGACGCCGCGCTCGAGGGCGCCGACGTGGTCGTCGTCCACGAGTGGACGGCGCCCGAGCTGGTCCGGCGGCTCGGCCGCCACCGGCGCGCGGGCGGGCGGCCGGTCCTGCTGTTCCACGACACGCACCACCGGGCGCTCAGCGATCCGGACGCGCTCAACGCCTGCGATCTCTCCGGGTACGACGGGGTGCTGGCGTTCGGGCGGAGCCTGCGCGACGTCTACCTCGCGCGCGGGTGGGCCCGGCGGGCCTGGACCTGGCACGAGGCGGCCGACGCCGACCTGTTCCAGCCGCGGCCGGCGCCGCTCGAAGGCGACCTGGTCTGGATCGGCAACTGGGGCGACGGCGAACGCACCGCCGAGCTCGAGGAGTTCCTGATCGCGCCGGTGCGCGCGCTCGGCCTCTCGGCGGCCGTCTACGGCGTCCGCTATCCGCCGGCGGCGCGGGCCGCGCTGGCCGACGCCGGGATCGCGTACCTCGGCTGGCTGCCGAACTTCGAGGTGCCGTCGGTCTTCGCCCGCTTCCGGGTCACCGTCCACGTCCCGCGGCGCCCCTACACCGAGGCGCTGCCGGGCATCCCCACCATCCGGCCGTTCGAGGCGCTCGCCTGCGGCATCCCGCTCGTCTCCGCCCCCTGGCGCGACGACGAGCGCCTCTTCACCGCCGGCGGCGACTACCTCCTCGCCCGCGACGGCGCGGAGATGCGCCGCCACCTGCGGGCCGTCCTCGACGACGGCGCGCTGGCCACGCGGCTCTCGGCCCACGGGCGCCGGACCATCGCGGCCCGCCACACCTGCGCGCACCGGGTGGACGAGCTGCTCCAGATCGTGGCCCTGGCCCGCGCCGGCGGCGGGCGGCTCGCCCCCGAGCTCGAGGCGGCGTCATGAGCGACGGGCTCGACATCGCCTTCTTCGGCTCCAGCCTGGTCTCCGCCTACTGGAACGGGGCGGCCACCTACTACCGCGGGATCCTGCGGGCGCTGGCGGCGCGCGGCCACCGGATCACCTTCTACGAGCCCGACGCCTACGACCGGCAGGCCCACCGCGACATCCCCGATCCCCCCTGGGCCGAGGTGATCGTCTACGCCGCCGACGACGAGGCGGGCGTCCGCTGGGCGCTCGCCGAGGCCTCCCGCGTCGACCTGGTGGTCAAGGCCAGCGGGGTGGGCGTGTTCGACGAGCTGCTGGAGGCGGCGATCGTCGACCTCGCGCGCCACGACGGCACGCGGCCGTTGCGCGCCTTCTGGGACGTCGACGCGCCGGCGACGCTCGAGCGCGCGGAGAAGAACCCCGCCGATCCCTTCCGGGCCTTCATCCCCGGCTACGACGTCGTCTTCACCTACGGCGGCGGGCCCCCCGTCGTCGCCGGCTACGCCGCGCTCGGCAGCCGCCTCTGCGTCCCCGTCTACAACGGCCTCGACGCCGACGTGCACCGCCCGGCCCCGCCCGATCCGCGCTTCACCGGCGATCTCGGCTTTTTGGGGAACCGGCTGCCGGATCGCGAGCGGCGGGTGGAGGAGTTCTTCCTGGCGCCGGCCGCCGCGCTCCCCGCGCTCGCCTTCGTGCTCGGCGGCAGCGGCTGGAACGACAAGCCGGTGCCGGACAACGTCCGCGCGATCGGGCACGTCTACACCGCCGACCACAACGCCTTCAACGCCTCGAGCCGCGCCGTCCTGAACGTGAACCGCGACAGCATGGCCCGGGTCGGCCACTCCCCCGCCACGCGCGTGTTCGAGGCGGCGGGCGCCGCCGCCTGCGTCATCACCGACGCCTTCATCGGGGTCGAGCGCTTCTTCGCCCCCGGCGAGGAGATCCTGGTCGCCCGCGACGGCGGCGAGGTCGCGCAAATCCTGGCGGCGCTCACCCCGGCCCGGGCGGCCGCCATCGGCGAGGCGGCGCGCCGGCGCGCGCTGGCCGAGCACACCTACGACCGCCGCGCCACGCTGGTCGAGGCGGTCCTCGCCGATCTGAGCCGCGGGCGCCGGGCCGCGCCGGTCTCTCTCGGCGCCGGTGCCGCAGGATGAGCGCCATGCCGCGGGGCCGCGGCGAGCGGCTGGACATCGCCATCCTCGGGCTGTCGATCACCTCCTCCTGGGGGAACGGGCACGCCACCACCTACCGCGCCCTGCTCAAGGCGCTGGCCGCCCGCGGCCACCGGATCCGCTTCTTCGAGCGCGACGTCGCCTGGTACGCGCGCAACCGCGATCTCCCCCGGCCCCCCTTTGCCGACCTCTGCCTCTACGGCAGCCTCGACGAGCTGAACGACGAGGGCGCCGACCCCATCAGCCGCGCCGATCTGGTGATCGTCGGCTCCTACGTCCCCGACGGGATCGTGGTGGGGAGCTGGGTCCGGCGGATCGCCCGCGGGCTGGTGGCCTTCTACGACATCGACACGCCGGTCACCCTGGCGGCGCTCGCCGACGGCGGCGCCCCCTATCTCCTCCCCGCGCAGATCCCCGACTACGATCTCTACCTCTCGTTCACGGGCGGGCCGGTGCTCGAGCGGCTGGAGCGCGAGTTCGGCGCCCGCGCCGCGCGGCCGCTCTTCTGCGCCTTCGACCCGGAGATCTACCGCCCCGATCCGCGGCCCCCCCGCTGGGACCTCGGCTACATGGGGACCTACAGCGCCGATCGCCAGCCGGCGCTCGACGAGCTGCTGCTGGCCACCGCCCGCCGGATGCCGGATCGCCCCTTCGCCGTGGCCGGACCGCTCTATCCCCAAGGGCTCGCCTGGCCCGACAACGTCCAGCGCTTCGAGCACGTCCCGCCGGCCGACCACCGCGGGTTCTACTGCAGCCAGCGCTTCACCCTCAACCTGACCCGCGCCGACATGATCCGCGCCGGCCACTCGCCGAGCGTGCGGCTGTTCGAGGCGGCGGCCTGCGGCGTCCCCATCATCTCCGACGACTGGCCCGGCCTGGCCGCGCTGTTCGAGCCGGGGCGCGAGATCCTGATCGCCCGCCGGGCCGAGGAGGTGGCCGGCTACTTGACCTCGCTCTCGCCGGCCGAGGCCGCGCGGATCGGGATGCGCGCCCGCCAGCGCGTCCTCGCCGAGCACACCGCCGAGGACCGCGCCGTCCAGCTCGAGTCCTACGTCGCCGAGCTGCGCGAGAACATCCGTCAGCGCGCGTAGCGCCCGTCAGCGCGCGTAGCGCCGGGTCATGCGGGCGCAGAAGTCGGCGAACTCGCGCGGGTCGCGCGGCGGGCTGGTGTGGTGCGGGCGGAGCCCGCTCGCGTCGGGCGTGAAGCAGTAGGTGAGGGTCACCTCGAACCGCTCGAGCGCGCGCATCTGGCGATCGAACCAGCGCTCGGCGTCGGGGCGGCCGCTGTCGGCCCAGGAGAGCCCGGTGCGGAGGCGCCGGACGCCCAGGCGCTCGAGCCAGCGGACCATGTCGTCGAGGCGCGGGTCCTCGAAGTGGATCCACTGGCAGATCCCCAGCTCGGGCGCGTACTCGGCGAACCGGCGCAGCGCGCGCTTCGGCGTCCCGTCCTCGCGCAGAAGGCCCATGTAAAAGTGGCGGTAGTACGAAGAGCCCTCGGCCTCCCGGTGGCGGGTGGTGGCCGGCCAGGCGCGCGGCAGGTCGAAGAGGCTGTACCAGTGGATCCGCTCGGCCCGCCCGGCGAGCAGCTCGGCGGTCCGGCGGAGCCCGAACTCCTGCACCTCCTCGGCGCCGAAGCTGGAGGCGCCGACCTCCGACACCCAGAGCGGCAGCGCGGTCACCGCCCGGATCTCCTCCAGCTTCTCCGGCCACGCCTCGATCTGCCAGTGGTTCCAGTCGAGCGGGAAACCGTGCACGGCCACCGCGTCGACGGCGGCCAGCGCCCCCTGCGCGCCCAGCCGGGTCACGAAGGCCGGATCGATCGGCGAGATGCCGCCCAGCACACGGGTGACGGTCGCGCTCTCGGCGCGGACGGCGGCGCCGGCCAGCGCCACCATCTCGGAGAACAGCCGCCACTCGCCGTCCAGCTCGAAGTCCCAGTGCGAGGCGTTGTTCGGCTCGTTCCAGAGCATGACCGCCTCAATCACGGTCGTACTTCCTCCGCGCGGGGTAGGCGGCCTGCGACTCGGGCGCCACGTCGGTGCGCCTGCAGACGAAGACCTCGTCCTCGGGCTGACTCTCGATGGCGAACCCCGCGCTCCGGAGCATCGCCACCATGCAGGCCCGGTTGGGGATCCACCAGTTGGTCGGATCGCCGGCGTAGCAGGCCTCGACGAAGTGCATCTTGGGGTAACCGGCCTGCTCGAAGACCGCCGTCTCGGCGAACGGGTAGTCGTCGGCGACCTCGGGGGTGGCCGCGCTCCCCCGCAGCATGCTCTGGAACACCAGCATGTCCCGGGCGACGTGCTCGTGGATGAGGTCCAGCGCCAGGAGCGGGTGGCGCAGGTGGTAGAGGACGCCCATGAAGAGGACGATGTCGAAGCGCTCCTTGAGGCGCGCCACCTCGAACACCGACATCTGCCGGAGATCGAGCTCGACCTGGCAGACCTCGGCCGCGAAGCGCGCCTGCGCCAGGTAGCCCTCGTCGCTGTCGATGCCCACCACCCGCGCCGCCCCGCGGCGCTTCATCTCTATGGAGTAGAAGCCGGCGTTGCAGCCGATGTCGAGGACCGTGCAGCCGCGCAGGTCGGTGGGGATGGCGTGGGCGAAGCGGGCCCACTTGAAGCGCGGGTAGTCGCCCAGCGGGTGGTCGGGCGCGGTGGGGACGCCGCCCAGATCGAGGTTGTGGAACCAGCGGCCGAGATCGCCGATCCGCTCCTGGATCTGCGCCGGCTGGAGCGCCCCCTTGGTGCGCCGCACGTCCGAGCTCATGGCCGCGCCTCCAGCAGGCGCAGCGCCTTGCGATAGCCGTTCAGCGTCCCCACGTCGACGTAGGCGTCGCCGGCTCGGACGCCGACGGCGCTCCCACCGCGCGCCAGGTGCGCGTTGACCAGCGTCCCGAAGTACTGGTCGCGCCGGTCCCGCGCCTCCCACAGCGCGCGCAGCGCCAGCAGCTCCGCCGCGGGCAGCTTGAAGGCGCCCCAGATCCAGGCGGTGCGCGCCGGCTTGGTCTTGACGTCGATCGCCTCCACCCGCCCGCGCGCGTCGGTCACCACCGCGTCGAACAGCTCCGGCCGCGCCACCTCGAACAGCAGGAACGACAGCGCGTCGTCCGGCAGCCGGCGCAGTCCGTCGACCGGGAACCAGACCGTGTCGGGGAGCCCGACCGCGATCGGCTCGTCCGGGGCCGCCAGCGGCAGCGCGCAGAACAGCGCATCGCAGAGGCCGGCCGGGCGCGGCTGGACGACGTAGCAGGTGGGGACGCCGCTCACCGAGCCGCCGAAGTACTGCAGGATGTCCGACTTCCCCGGCGCGATCACGAAGCAGAGCCGGGTGGCCCCCCCGGCCACGAGGCGCTCGACCAGGTACTCGCCCACGGCGCGCGGGCGCTCGAGGCCCCCCTCCTCCCGGCTCCCCACCGGCAGGAGCTCCTTGGAGAAGGCGAGCGGCTGGATGCGGCTGCCGGCGCCGGCCGCCGGGATCACGCCGAGCACGTCTCGGCTCCCGTCTGCGCCGCCGGCGCCTCGGCCTCGCGCGCCACCTCGAGGATCGCCTCCAGCTCCGCGGCCCGCCGGTCGGCGGTGTGGCAGGCGAGCACCCGCTCCCGCGCGCGCGCCGCCAGCCGGGCGACCTCGTTCGGCGACAGCTCCAGCGCGGCCATGACGTCCTCGGCCTCGCGGGCGACCACGACCTCTTCCCCCGGCGTGAAGAACTGGTCGAGCCCCGCCCAGGGATCGGTCATGATGGCGGCGCCGCAGGCCGCCGCCTCGAACAGCCGCCCCGAGGGGCAGAACCCCATCGCCGCCATCGGCCCGCGGGTCACGTTGAGCGTCCAGGGCGACGAGGCGAAGAAGGCCGGGTGGTCGCTGGGCGGGAGGTGATGCAGGAAGTGGGTGTTCGCGGTCCAGGGGAACGCCGCGGGGTAGAGCGCGCCGGCGACCACGAAGCGGCGGCTCGGCAGCCGGCGCGCCGGCTCGAGCAGCAGCCGGTCGAGGAGCTGCTGCCGATCGTCCGAATAGGTCCCGAGGTACGAGAGGTCGCCCCGGAACGCCTCGCGGGGCGGCGCCCGCCGGTGCGCCCGCGGATCGACGCTGCCGTAGAGCGGCGCCACCCGCCGCGCGCCCAATCGCCGCCGCAGCTCCTCCAGCGCGACCCCGCCCGCGTAGCTCAGCACCAGATCGAAGCCGCCCAGCCCCTCGGGGGGGAGATAGGCGATCGGCTGATCCCGGCTCAGGAGATCGAGCGTGACCGGCGCGTCGAGGTCGTAGAAGACCCGCAGCCCGCGCCCGAAGTCGCGGACCATGCGCGAGACCGCCGCCCCCTCGGGACAGAACGAGGTCACGAGGGCGGCGTCGGCGTCGCCGAGGTGCGACACCGCCAGCGCCCCCAGCTCGCGCAGATCGCCGTAGATCCGCAGCGCGATCCCGGGGAACTCCGTCCCGTCGCGGTGCTCCGCGTAGTAGGGCGCCTCCCGCTCGAAGAACACGACCTCGTGCCCGCGCTCCCCGAGGGCGCGCCCGAGCGCCCGCCAGAGCGTGGCGTGCCCGTTCCCCCACGACGAGCTGACGGCCAGACCAAAGACGACGATCTTCACGCCCCGCGGGAAGGCATGCGGCGTGCCGTCCGTTCGGCGGCGGCGCGCGCGCCGCCGCGCCGCCACGCGCGCGCACGGTTTGCGCTCCGCGCACCTCGTGCGCGCGGGCCGGCCTCTTGCTGGGGCTCGTTCGCGTGGCTACGGTCCGGACGTGCGGCTGCGCGACGAACCCGGGTTGCTCGACGCCTTGCGGACCGTGCACGCCGCCATCCGGGACCAGGTGGTGGCCGCCTGCGCGCGCCAGGAGACCGAGGAGATGGCCCGCCCCACCGGGCACCAGGCCGGCGACGTCATCTACGCCGTCGACCGCCTGTCGGAGGAGGTCCTGCTCGACCGGTTCGCGGCGCTGGCCGAGGAGTGGCCCTGCCTGCTGGTCGCCGAGGGGCTGGGCGAGAGCGGCCGGCGCGTCCTCCCCGCCGGCACCGCCGAGGACGACGTCGAGCTGGTCGTGCTGGTCGATCCGATCGACGGCACGCGCG
>DASZVW010000736.1:0-1592 GCA_035546895.1 Polyangia bacterium | reverse complement strand
CCCCCCCCCCCCCCCGCCCCGCGCGTGAACCGAACGCAGCGAAGCCCTCCGATCAGGAGCCGCATCCCCCGGCAAAAAAAGGAAGGCCCCCTCCCCGCGCGCGGAGAGAGGGCCTGTCGTAGCCGGCGCCGAGCGGCGTGGCGCCGGGCGGCGTGGCGGCGCCGGCGGCGTGGCTAGAAGATGTAGAAGGCCGAGAACTGGATGCGGTTGTCCTTGGCCGTCGAGCCGTCCAGGTAGCTCTGGTGGAAGTAGGCGTACTCGAGGCCGAAGCGGACGGCGGCGTTGGCGTCGACGAACAGGTTGCCGTCCACCCAGTCCGACTTGTCGAACAGCTTCGCCGACGTCGCGCCGAGCGCGTTGATGTCGGGCGAGTGCATGTGCGAGTAGTTGGCCGAGATGAACATCCGGTTCGGCGTCGGCAGGTAGTACTGCAGGCCGAGGATGTACGACTCCCAGCGGATGGCGTGCAGCACGCCGTCCGAGGTGAAGCCGATGAGGCCGTTGTCCACGTCCTGCGGGTAGTTCTGCGCCATGCCGGCCGCGTTGGCGGGGAGCGACCCGACGCTGGCGCCGCCCGAGAGGCCCGTGTAGAGGTCGGCGATCGCCTGGCCGTACACGAACGAGCCCGTGAACGTCAGCGCGTTGTCGGGGTGCGCGGCGTCGGTGGCCGGGATGATCGGGATCAGCGCGTCGACCGAGTAGCCGTAGCCGTTGATCGAGACGGTGCTGGTCGGGCTGGCCGCGAAGTTCGGGACCTTGAAGTAGCGGCCGATGGTGGAGAAGCCGATCGACGCGGCGTCGACCTGGCTGCCCGCGGCGCCCATGGTGTGCATCCCCTTCCAGCCGGGGAGCGCCAGCCGGATGGCCAGCGTCCCGTCGGGGACCTCGGAGTCGCGCTGCACCGGACGGGCGGCCGAGCCGGCGATCTCGACGTTGATGACGTCGGTCTTGATCATCTTCGAGAGGCGGAGCTGCGGCGTGCGCGAGTAGATCTGCCCCGGCACCCCCTGGATCTCGACGGTGTTGGGGTGGAACATCGACTGCCAACCGAACAGCACCCAGTACTGGCCCGCCAGGACGTCGATGAAGGGCGTCTCCATCTTCAGGTAGTAGTGGCGCATGCGGAACGCCGGGCTGGTGTAGAACGAGCCCTCCGACACCGTCGGGATCCCGCTGGTGCCGGCCGGCGCCACCGGCGTCGGGTTGCTCTGCGGCTGGTTGCCGAGGAAGTCGGCCTCCACCACCGCCGAGGTCTTGATCATGTCGCTGTCCGGCCCCTTCAGCTTGAAGCCGAGGCGCGAGTTGCGCGCGCCGAACTGGGTGCGCCCGTGGTCGGCGGCGTACGGCGTCGCGGGGTTCATGTTCGCCGTGGTCGGCCCGGGCGTGTGCTGGATGCCCGCGTTGCCGGCCAGGTCGTTGAAGCTCTGGGTCGAGTCCCAGATGGCGTCGAGCTCGGCGAAGCCGTAGAAGGTCGCGCCGAACTTGCTCATCACCGCCGAGAGCGGCGACGACGTGGGGGCGGCCGGCGGCACCATCGCCGGCGGCGGCGGGGCCATCGGCGGCAGCGGCGCGGGCGCGGGCGGCGGGGGCGG
>DASZVW010000735.1:0-5239 GCA_035546895.1 Polyangia bacterium | reverse complement strand
CGTGGTAGGGGTCGTGGTCGAAGAAGAGGTCGTAGCGGAGGTGGAGCACGCGCGCGCCGGCGCCGCAGGCGAACCGGGCGACGAAGACGGTGGTCGGCTCGGCCGCGCCCGGCTCGGGGCCGAGCGTCGCCGCCCCGGGCGCGCAGAGGCGCGTCGCGCCGCCGGCGGCGGCCGCCACGTGCAGTCCGCCCCGCAGGATCTCCGCCGCGCGCGGCGCCCGATCGCCGAGCAGGCGCGCCAGATCGACCGACCGGATCCGGAGCTGCCAGGTGAGGTCGGCGCCGTCGGCGCCGTCGGCCGGATAGCTGATAGTGCCGAAGGTGGTGGTCTGCTGGTGCGCGAAGGCGCGCGCGCCGCCGGCCAGCCAGAGGGCGGCGGCGACCAGGAGCGCGGTTCGCATGCGCGCCGATGGTAGCCGACCCGCGGCCGGCCGGCACCGTCAGCCGGCGCGGGCCAGCGGGGTGGCGCGGCGGTGGCGGCGCGGCATCTGCACGACGAGGACGGTGGCGTCCTCGGTGGCGCGCGCCTCGGGGCCGAGCAGCGCGCTGCAGATGCTCTCCGGGCCGAGCCGCGCGCGGGCCAGCCGCTCGAGCAGCGCCCCCTGGCCCAGCTGATCGCCCGCGGTCGCCAGCCGATCGGTGATCCCGTCGGTCACCAGCACCATCGCGTCCTGGGGGCCGATCTCGACGGTGGTCTCGGGGTAGAGCTGGCCGGGGAAGATCCCCAGCGCCAGCCCGGCCGCGCGCGGGAGGTCCTCGGCGGTGCCGTCGGCCCGCTTGACGAACGGGCCGAGGTGGCCGGCGCTGGCGATCTCCACCAGCCCCGAGACCGCGTCGACGCGCGCGCAGACCGCGGTGACGAAGCGATCGTCGACCGGCCGCTCGCACATCCAGTCGTTGAGCGCCGCCAGCACCGCGCCCGGCGCCGCCCCGCGCGCGATCGCCTGGCGCAGGATCCAGCGCAGCCCGCTCACCGGGGCCGCCGCGCTCGGGCCGTTGCCGCAGACGTCGGCGACGATGATCGCCACCCGCCCGTCGCGCTGCTGGATCACCTCGAAGAAGTCGCCGCCGCTGCCGGCCGGCGCCGACTGCTTGGCGGCGACGTCCAGCCGGCTCCAGGTCGGAAGATGGATGGGCGCCACGCTCCGCGCGCGGCCCCCCGCCGCCGGCGCGCTCCCCTCGCGCATTTCGTCCATCGCCGACATGAAACGTTCTTCCCCCCTACGAATTTCGTTCCCGATCGATCGGGACAGCGCATTCAAGGTATCTCAAGCATTTATAAAATAAAAGCCGAAAATTATGTATGCCAGAGAAACATTTATGGCCATGGACTCTCGCCGGTTTCGCCACAAGTCCGGAAAACGGAGGCGAATCGGGGTGTTTGCCTACTCGAGCGTGAGCGCGCCGCGCAGCTCGATCTGGCGCGAGGAGGCGCCGACCAGCACGTCGAACGTGCCCGGCTGCGCCCGCCAGGCGTGGGTCTTCACGTCGAAGTAGGAGAGCGCGCGCCGGTCGAGCGCGATCTGCACCCGCCTGGTCTCGCCGGGGGCGAGATCGACCTTGGCGAACCCCTTGAGCTCCTTCGGCGGGCGCGGCACCGGGGCGTGGCGCTCGCCGACGTAGAGCTGCGCGATCTCGGCGCCGCGGCGCGCACCGACGTTGCTGACGTCGAACGAGACGGTGACCCTGGCGTCGCCGGAGACCTTCTCGGGCGAGATCGCCAGCGCGCCGTACTTGAAGCGCGTGTACGAGAGGCCGTGCCCGAACGGGAACAGCGGCTTCTTGTCCGCCTGGTCGAAGTGGCGGTAGCCGAGGAAGACGCCCTCCTGGTAGGCGATCCGCTTGGCGGCGTCGGGGTAGTAGCTGCCGGCGACGGCGCTGTCGGCGAAGCGGCGCTCGAAGGTGACCGGCAGCTTCCCCGAGGGGGTGACCTCGCCGAGCAGCGCCTCCGCGAGCGCCGTCCCCCCCTCCTGGCCGCCGTACCAGGTCTCGATGACGGCCGGGACGTGATCGACGAAGCGGGTCATGTCGACGCCGCCGCCCGAGGTGAGGGCCACCACCAGGCGCTTGTTGACCGCGCGCAGGGCGGCGATGAGCTCGTCCTGGCCGGCCGGCAGCTCGAACGTCCGATCGTAGCCCTCGCTCTCGGTCATCGGCTCGAAGCCGGCGGCCACCACCACCACGTCGGCCCGCGCCGCCATCGCGACCGCGGCGGGATCGACGAAGGTGTCGGCGCGCCGGACGCCCAGCCCGACCCGCGCGTGGTGGTCGCCGTGCAGGTACTCGAAGCGGATGGCGTACGCCCGGCCGGCGTGGAGCGGCAGCGACACGTAATTGATCGGCTGCGGTCCCCGCGCGCGGTCGAGCACCAGCTTGCCGTCGACGAACAGGCGGTACTCGTCGAGGCCGTAGCTGAAGGCGGCGAAGCGATATGCGCCGCTGGTCGGGGGGACGAAGGCGCCCGTCCAGCGCGCGGAGGACTGCCGGCGCGAACCGGTGGGCCAGAGGTTGGGCTTGTCCCAGGCGAAGTCGACGTGAGGGTCGACGCGGGTGAGCGCCGGCTGACCCGCGAGCGCCGGGTCGTCGAAGTACTCCCCCTTGAGGCCCGGCTGGCCGCCGTGGGCTTCGGTGACGAAGTCGGTGCTCTCGAAGATCTCGGCCAGCGAGGGGACGCCGTGGTGGACCAGCACCGTGGCCCGGCCGGCGAGGCGGTCGGCCAGCGCCTGCGCGACGCCGACGGCGTAGAACGGGCGGACCTGCGCGCTGCCGCCGCCGACGGGGACCGCCGGGTAGGCGTTGGGGCCGATGACGGCCACGGTCTTGAGCTTCGCCCCGTCGAGCGGGAGCAGGTTCCCGTCGTTCTTCAGCAGCACCATCCCGGCGCGCGCGGCCTCCAGCGCCACGCCGCGCCCCGCCTCGCTGTAGAGCGGCCAGGCGCCGTCGGTGGCCGAGCGATCGAGCCAGCCGAAGCGGATGGCCGTGCGGAGGATCCGCCGGACCTTGTCGTCGATGGTCGCCGTCGAGACCTTGCCGGCCTTGATGGCCGGCAGCAGCGTCTCGCGGTTCATGAACTTGGCCGACGGCATCTCCAGGTCGAGGCCGGCGTTGGCCGCCGCCACGCCGTCGTAGGTGGCGTCCCAGTCGGACATCACGATGCCGTCGAAGCCCCACGCCTTCTTGACCAGGCCGTCGACGAGCGGCGCGTTCTCGGTCATGTGGACGCCGTCGACCAGGTTGTAGGAGGTCATGAGGGCGCCGACGTGCGCTTCCTTGATCGCCGCCTCGAACGCCGGCAGGTAGATCTCGTGCAGCGTCCGCTCGTCGATGTCGGAGCTGGTGTGGTGGCGGTCGACCTCCGAGTTGTTCCCCAGGAAGTGCTTGATGGTCGCGCTCACCCCTTGCGCCTGCATCCCGTCGATGTAGGCGACCGCCATCCGCGCGGCGAGGAAGGGGTCCTCGCCGAGGTACTCGAAGTTCCGGCCGCACATCGGCGCCCGGTAGATGTTCACGCCCGGCGCCAGCATGATCGCCACCCCGCGGGCGCGCGCGTCGCGTCCGATCATGGCGCCCACCCGTTCGGCGAGGCCCGGGTCCCAGCTGGCGGCGAGGCCAATCCCGGCCGGGTAGGCGGTCGAGGGGCCGACGTTGCGGACGCCGAACGGCCCGTCGGCCATCCGGAAGGCCGGCAGCCCCAGCCGCTCGATCGCCCGGACGTAGAAGCCGTCGGCGCCGCCCAGGTAATCGATCTTCTCGTCGAGCGTCATCTTGGCCAGGATGGCGCCGGCGCGGGCGTCGATCTCGGCGGCGGTGGGGGGCGATTTCGACGTCACGGAGGAGCCTTTCGCGAGGACGGCGCCGGCGGCGACCAGGGGTAACAACCGTCGGAGGAGCATGCGCGCGACCCTAGCACGCGGCTCGCGGCGCGCGGGAGGCCCGGCCGGCGCGCGCAAGAGCGGCGTCGCGCGGGCGCTCGCCTCGCCGGGCGTTCCGTGGCGCGCGCGTCTCGCAGGATTGGCCCGCCCGGTCCGGCTCATTGCCCAAACTAGAGGTCCGAATACAAAGGTGCCGCCAATGCGGCGCCCGGACCGCCTCGGAAAACGTCAAATTCAGGGCAAACCACGACGTCTCGCGCACGAACGCAGGGGGTTCGTCGCGTCGGCGTCGATTCGCGTCCGGGCGGGCGCCGAACGGGCTAGGCGGCTTTCTTCAGCTTCTTCGCCCGCCGCGCCTCGCGATACTTCTTGATTTGCGCCTTGGGGACATCCTTGTGCTTGGCACAAACCATCCCGAAGACCGGCGCCGCGGGATTCTTGCATCCAGGAACCGGACAGAGCTGTTTGGGCCCTTTTCGCCGGACCTTTCCAAAGGAGAGGCCGCCGGCCAGGCTGGTCAACTTGGGCGGGCGGCCGGGGGGACGCTTGCCCCCCAGGGCGTGCTCGACGGCTTCACGGGCCCGCTCCATTGCCTGACGCTCCATCAGAGAGCTCAATTGGCTGGCGAAATCCTCGATCAGGGTCTGGATTGTCATCGGCGCGGATAATAGGCGCATCATTTGCCCGCTAACAAGGGTTTGTAAACACGGAAGGGCGATTTTTAATCGATCTGACCAGGAGATCGCCATGATTCCCGTTGAATGCCGGGTTGCAGCCCATGCCTTCCTTGTTGCCGGCCCGGCGGCGCGGGTTGTATGCCCCGGCCGCGCAGGGGCGTGCGCCACCGTCGAGGGCCGACGATTTCTGCAGATCCGTCCCCGATTGGATGATTGGGAATGGAGCGCGCGGGCGTCAGACCGAAACCCGGACGCGCGCATGGAAGCAGAATTCTCGGTATTTTCCAATCATGTTGTGACCGCAACGCGCGATCGCGTCCGGGAGATCTCTTGGCACGCAATGAGCCAGGGGCGGTTCGCCCGCGTGCCAGCGCGCTTTCGCGTGGCACAACGGCCACCGAAACAGATTTTTGACGTGCGCCGCGCGCGTCGTTGGGGCCGCGGCGTGAAACGGGCCCGCGCGCGTTCCCGGCGATATCGGCGCGCGTGCCCCTGGCGATACGTATTGAAAATGAATATCAAATGCGATATCACTCGAGCGAGCTCTCTGGGGAGAGGATGCGCCTGCCTTCGACACGACAGGGATCGAGCCGGTCGCTCCTTCACCGGGGCGGGGCCGCGGTGATCGCCGTGTCGCTGCTCGGGTGCGGGACCGGGCGGAGCGCGGCACGCCCGCCGTCCGGAGCGGGCG
>DASZVW010000734.1:0-3202 GCA_035546895.1 Polyangia bacterium | reverse complement strand
GGGCAGGCAGATCTCGACCAGCGACCCGGCCCCTTCACAGAGGGTCACCTCGACCGAGCCGCCGAGCGCGCGCACCTGCTGCCGGACGCGGGCGATGGGCCCCTGCCCCCAGATCGGCACGCCCGGGTTGGTGGGCGTCCCCCACCCGTCGTCCTCGACGGTGGCGCGGAGCTGCCCCTCGGCCCGCTCCAGCCGGATCTGCACCAGCTCGGTGTCGGTGCGGGCCACGATGTTGGCCGCCAGCTCCTCCACCATCCAGAAGCAGGCGGTCTCGGTCTCGGGCGAGCCGGGGCCGGTCAACTTCGCGGCGTCGATCTCGAACACCACGCCCGAGGCGGCCGCCTTGGCGTCGAGATCGGCCCGCAGCGCCGTCACCAGGCCCACCTCGTCGACCGCGGGCGCGCGCAGCTCCGACGACAGCTGGCGGACCCGCGCGAGGATGCCGTCGACCGCCTCCAGCGAGCGCGGATCGTCGGCCGCCGCCTCCCACCCCGCGATGCCGGTCGGGATGCCGGCCATCCGCACCTTGAGCGCGTCGAGCATCTCGACCAGCTCCTCCGTCGAGGCCCGCATGGCCAGCACCCGCTCGGCGCGCTCGGCCGCCGACAGCGCGCGGGCCGCTATGCCCGCCAGCGCCCCCGCGAAGCTCTGCTGCGCGTCGCTCCAGCTCATCGGCGTCCCCACCTGCTCGCCGCAGACCATGCCCACCACCCGCCCCTGCACGCGGATGGGCGCGGCGAGCAGCGAACCGACGCCGACGCCGCCGAGGTAGAGGTCCTCCAGCTCGCGCGTCCGGACGTCCACCTGGGCCCGGTGCGCCGCGATCAGCTGCTCCCCCTCCAGCGCCGCGAAGAAGGCGGGCGCCGACGCCGCCGGCAGCCCCAGGTCGTGGGTGTGCCGGCCCTCGGTCTTCGCGTAGAGGTCCCGGCAGCGCAGCTCCCGCCGCGCCGGCGTGAACAGCCAGATCCCGCAGCGCTCGATCCCCAGGCCGCGCGCCCCCGCCTCGGTCAGCGCCGCGAAGGCCGCGCCGGTGTTCCCGGCCGCCAGGTCCCCGTTCTTGGCCAGCGCGCCCAGCTCGGTCGCCGAGCGCGCCCAGTCGCGGTCGACCCGCCGCCACTCCTGCTCGAGATCGGAGCGCCGCCGCTGCTCGCCGGTCAGGAGCGCCAGCGCCGACGACGTCTCGGCCTGGCTCCCCTCGATGTGGCGGACGGCGTAGGTCACGATGCTGGCCAGCGCCGCCGCGACCACGTCCATCCCGATCGCCATCCGGAACCAGTTGCGCGCCAGGTGCGGGTCCGACTCCAGCGGGTGAGGGACGAAGTGGCCGGCCTTGGCCTGGAAGCCGAACCAGACCAGGATGGCGGCCGTGGCGGCGAGCAGGCTCATGGCCGCCCCGCGACCGAGCAGGATAACGGCCAGCACGATCGCCGCCATCAGCACGGCGCCGCTGCTGAGCGCGAACCCCGACCGCACCACGGTCGGCAGCGCCGAGCCGTAGATGACCAGCACGGTCAGCGCCGCCCGCAGCTTGAACGACAGCCGCGGCAGGAAGCGCAGCGCGACCACCAGCGCCGCCGCCGTGGCCACCATCCCGGCCGCCGGATCGAGCCGGATCGGCGATCGGAAGCCGATGACCAGCGCGGTCAGGGCCACGCCGGCCGGCGCGGCGACCTTCAAGATGTCGTTCAGCAGCTGATGCCGCCAGGTGAACGACGCCCGGTCCCCCTCGGTGCGCCGGTGTGTGCTGTTTCCACCCGGCGCCGGCTTCACCGACAGGCGGCGATCCCGCAGCCCGCTTCCGTTGTTTCCTGTCTCCATGCCCCCCGCCCATTGCCAAAATGGTGCCGGGAGCCCCGAGCGGCGGAAGTGCCGAGAACCCTTATGGTCGCCGCTCCGGTCGGGGTGCCGCCGTCGGCCCGCCGTCGGCGGACAGGCCGCCGCCGTCGAAACGGCGTCGTCAGCGCGGGGGGAAGGTGCCGGCCGTGCGGCGGAGCGCCAGGTCGGCGATCGCCACGTCGAAGCGCGCCGAGGCCAGCGACTCCTGCGCGATCACCAGGTTGTCCTGCGCCTGCAGGAGGTCGACCTGGGTGATGGTCCCCGCCTCGTACTGCGAGCGGACGAGATCGAGCGTCTCCGCCGCCAGGTCCGCCCCCCGCTGCGCCGCCTGGACCGCCTGGCGCCGGGTGTCGAGCAGGCTGCGGTTGTTGGCCAGGTCGTCGCGGATGGAGTCGCTGAGCGCCGCCGCCTGCGCCTGGGCCTGGGCGGCCTGCGCGGCGGCCAGGTGGCGCTGCGCGTCCCGGGTGCCGCCGTCGAACAGCGTCCAGTCGAGCTGGGCGCCCACCGCCCAGGAGAACTTGTCCCCGGTGAAGCCCACGTAGTTGCCGAGGTGCGCGTTCCCGAACGCCGACAGCGTGGGCGCCCACTTCCAGCCGTAGGCGCGGCTCTGGGCGTCGGCCGACTGGGCCGAGAGGACGAAGCCGCGGAACTCGGGGCGGAGGTGCAGGGCCAGATCGAGGTCCCCGGCGTCCTCGGGCGGCAGCGACTCCGGCGGCTGCACCTTGAACGTCCCCCCCGCCTGGGTCAGCGTGGCGAGCGCGCGGTACGACTGCTCCTGCGCGTAGCGGCCGTCGAGCTCCGCCTGCTGGGCACGGACCAGCGCCAGCTCGGCGCGATCGACGTCGACCTTGGTGACCGTCCCGGCGGCGAAGCGGGTCTGGGCGTTGTCCAGCGTCGCCTTGGCCACCCCGATCGCCGAGCGGCGGACGACCAGCACCTCGTCGGCGGCCGCCGCCGCGTAGAAGGTCTGCGCGACCGAATAGAGGACCGCGTCCTCGGTCGTCTGGTAGCCGGCCTCCGAGGCGGCGTAGCCCTTCTTCACCGCGTCGAGCGCCGGGTAGGCGGCCGGGGCGAGGAGGGGCGTGCTGGCGTTGACCTGGCCGTCGAGCTGCTCCTGCTTGAGGATGGTGGCCTGCAGGTCCGGCGGGCTCATCGCGCCGGGCTTGAGCGCGTAGGCGTTCAGCAGGGCGCCGAAGTCGAGGACGGCGTTCTTGTAGTTGTGGGTGTACTTCCCCTGCGCGGTGACGGTGGGGAACAGCGCCGACCAGGCCTGCTCGATGTTGGTGTGGGCGGCGGCCAGCTGCGCGCGCGCGACGGGTCTCGAAGTCGGCCGGGCTCAACACCGGCGCCGCCTGGGGCCCCGGCG
>DASZVW010000733.1:0-2687 GCA_035546895.1 Polyangia bacterium | reverse complement strand
CCGGACTCATGGTGAGCGATACGATCTCCAGACCGTGGACAGGAGCTGGCGGCGGCCCGACGCTTTGTCGAGCCACGTTCCCCGATCGCCGGAGTGGAACCGCGCCCGTCCTTTCAACCAGACGAGCTCGGCCAAGTGCCGGGCGGCAAGCGCCCCCTTGAGGAGACCCGGGTGCGAAATGAGGCCGTGCTTCTCGAGCAAGCGCCAGCGATTGACGTGGAAGCGGATGACCCGCCGGGTGGTGGTCTGGGGACTTCCAGAGC
Source organism: Polyangia bacterium (assembly GCA_035546895.1). Taxonomy (GTDB): domain Bacteria; phylum Myxococcota_A; class Polyangia; order Fen-1088; family Fen-1088; genus JADGRB01. The sequence continues at coordinate 2,424 of DASZVW010000733.1, read as the reverse complement.
CTTCGTGAAAGATTCTGGCGTCCTCTTCCATCTCCAGCTCCCAACCCGCGCGCCAAAGGCGCATCGAAAAATCGGTGTCAGCGTCGAGGAAATCGAATCCCTCGTCGAAACCGCCGACCTCCAGGAAAGTGGCGCGACGAAACGCCAGCGCGCAGGAGTGGATCGTGAAGCGCGGTGACGACACCCGCTCCACGTAGGAGAGGAGCCGCGCCTCGAGCTGTTGGCCGACCGCCAGCCCCCAGGCCCGAGGCTCGGGCTGGCTGGCTCCCGTGCGGGCGCCGGCCTGATCGACCAGGTGAAAGCCGAGGGCGCCGAGACGCGGGTTGCTCGAAAAGCGCGCGATGGCCGCCGCCATTGCATCCGAGAGCGGAGTGGCGTCGCTGTCGAGGAGCAGGACCAGATCGCTGGTCGCGCGCGCGACGCCGATGTTGACGCTGCGAACATAGCCCTGATTGGTCGCGTTCTCGATCACGGTGGTCTCGGGCGGGACCAGTCCGCGCAGCTTCTCCTTCGATGCGTCGTCGACGACGATGACCTCCGCCGGTGGCGAGGCGAAGTGATCGTGGATCCCCTGCAGGCAGCGGCGCGTGAGCGCGGCGGTGTTGTAGTTGGTGATGACGACGCTGAGCGACAGAGGGACGGTCATCGCGTGTGCGGGGAACGGCGACCGGCCTACTCGATCTCGTTGGCGGCCGGCTGGGCGTCGTCGCCGTCGTCCGACTTGGCGGGCTTGGGCGCGTGGTGATGGTGGGGCTTGGCGGCGGGCGCGGGGGCGGCGGCGCCGGCGTCGGGCGCGGCGGCCGGCTTCGCGCCGTCGACCGGCGTCAGCGAGACGGAGATCGGATCGTCGTTGACGACGATCTGGTCGTAGCTCTCGTAGCCGGGCTTCTCGATGCTGAGGTGGATCGAGCTGACGCCCGTGAGGTCGATGGGGAGCGTGATCGGCGTGGCCCCCATCAGCTTGTGACCGTCGGTGCGGTAGATGTTGGCGCCGCCGGGGTCCGACTTCACGTAGACGAAGAAGCGCCGGCTGGGATCGCTGGCGAAGGTGGCGTGCCCGCCGCCGCCCAGGAGCTTGCGGCCGTACGTCTTCCAGCCGACCGCCCCGCCGCCCACCAGCAGCGCCAGCACCAGGTAGATCCCCTTGGACTTGGGCTTCGGCTTGAGCGACGGCTCGAGCCCGCTGCCGAACGGCTGCATCCCCGAGCCGGAGGCGGTGCGCGAGACCGGCGGCAGCGTCGGGGAGCGCAGGCTGCTGTTCGAGGCGGTGCCGTGCGAGATCGAGGTCGGCGGCGCCACCACGCGCGGCGGCCCGCCCCCCTCGGTCGGGAAGAGCTCGTAGAGGAGCTGCGCCAGGTGGTCGGGCTGGTAGCGCGACTCGTGGACCACGTCGTCGAGCGCGTTGGCCATGTCGGCGGCGTCGGCCCAGCGGTGGGCCGGGTTGCGCTGCAGCGCCTTGAGGATGATGGCGTCGAGCGCCGGCGGCACGGCGGGGTTCTGCAGCGACGGCGGCGGCACCTCGCAGCGGCGCACGCGCTCGATCGTCTGCACGTCGTTCTGCCCCTTGAAGAGGCGCCGCCCGGTCAGCACCTCGTGCAGCACGATGCCGCAGGCGAAGATGTCGCTCCGGTTGTCGACGTGATCCCCCTCCGTCTGCTCGGGGGCCATGTAGGCGTACTTCCCCTTCATGGTGCCGCTCTTGGTGATCTCCGGCGCGTCGCCCAGCGCCTTGGCGATCCCGAAGTCGAGCAGCTTCACCGCCCCCTCGTACGAGAGCATCACGTTCGAGGGAGAGACGTCGCGGTGGACCATCCCCAGGAGCCGGCCGTTGTCGTCGGTGAGCCCGTGCGCGTAGGCCAGCCCGCGGCAAGCCTCGCGCCCGATGTAGGCCACCATCTCCGGCGCCGGCGGCCCCATCGTCTTCCAGATGGCGCGCATCGTCTCCGACAGGTCGTGCCCCCGGATGTACTCCATCGAGATGAAGTACTCCCCCTCGACCGAGCCCAGCTCGAAGATGTGGACGATGTTCGGGTGGGCGAGCCGCGCCGACAGCTTCGCCTCCTCGACGAACATCTTGATGAAGGTCGTGTCGCCCGAGAGGTGCGGCAGGATCCGCTTGACCACGAAGGTCCGCTCGAAGCCGGCCGGCCCCTGGATGCGCCCCTTGTAGACCTCGGCCATACCTCCGCGGCCGATGAGCTCGAAGAGCGTGTACTTGCCGAACTGAATCGGCTCGCTGAGTTGGGATGCCACGACAGATCTGCCGACCGCCCCGGCGGACGCGCGTGTCTCTCCCAGGGGCAGCATATGATAGCGATCCCGTGGCATTGCCGCAAATAGACTCGACGCTGGTCGTCGTGGCCGGCGGGGTCGATCCCGGGGGCGGCGCGGGCCTGCTGCGCGACGTGGCCACCGCCGCCGCGC